>JACPJY010000143.1 GCA_016187325.1 Rhodospirillales bacterium
GTGCGGATCGACCTGCACGAGCCCTTCCCGGCAGCCCTAGCTTATTTCGCCCAGGCCATCTTCATGATGCCCAATGGGCACTACGATAAGGCGCCATGCATGATCAAGTCCGATCCGACCAAGAAGGACGCCGAGCTGGAGAAGAAGGTTGCCGAGCTTGCCAAGCAGGGAAAATGCGTCGACAACAAGCGCGACATCGGCGCCGTTCACCCGGTGGGCACCGGGCCCTATAAGATCGACAAGATCATCGCCGGCGACCGCATCATCATGTCGAAGAACGCCAAGTACTTCGCCAGCGCCAAGGAAAAGCCGAAGATCGGTAACCTGGTGTTCCGCACCATCAAGGAAAAGAACACCCAAATCGCCGAGCTGTTGACCGGGGGCGTCGATTGGATCTGGGACGTGCCAAAGGACCAGGCCGAGAAGCTCGAGGGCAAGGTCCAGGTGGTCAACGCTAAGACCTTCCGCGTCAGCTACATCCAGTTCGACGTTAACGGCGGCAGCGGCCAGACCTTCTTCAAGGACAAGCGGGTGCGCGAGGCGGTTGCCCACGCCATCAACCGCGAATCGATCGTCAAGAATCTGGTCGGTGCGCCGTCGGAGGTCGTCCATTCGGCCTGCCATCCGGAGCAGTTCGGCTGCACCCAGGACGTGCCGAAATGGTCCTACGATCCGGCCAAGGCCAAGAAGCTGCTGGCCGAAGCGGGTTATCCCAACGGCTTCGCCGTCGACCTCTACGCCTACCGCGAGCGCCACTACACCGAGGCGGTGATCGGCGATCTGGCCAAGGTCGGCATCAAGGCAAACCTCAAGTTCATGCAGTTCCGGGCGTTGCGCGACCTGGTGTGGAAGAACCAGACGCCGGTCAACCAAATGACCTGGGGCTCCAATTCGATCCCCGACGTATCGGCCATCACCAGCCACTTCTTCTCCGGCGGACGCGACGACTTCGCAAAAGATCCGGACGTCATCAAGTGGCTGCAGACCGCCGACACCTCGGTCGATCCGAAGGTGCGCCAGGAGAACTACAAGAAGGCGTTGGCCAAGATCTCAGGCGAGCTTTACTGGCTGCCGATGTTCACCTACGCCAAGTATTACGCGTGGTCGAAGGACATCGACTTCAAGGTAACGTCAGACGAGATTCCGCAGTTCAACACATCGAAGTGGAAGTGACCTGAGGTGATGATCGTCAGCCCGGCTCCGGCAGACGGCGGGGCCGGGCTGCGTCCCTCGGTCGTTATCGCTGTCGGGTCCCGGCTATGTTGATCTACGCCTGCAAGCGCCTTGGGGTGGCGGTTCTGGTCGCCGTCGCGGTGTCGCTGCTGACGTTCTCGCTGATCTATCTCTCCGGCGACCCGGCGATGGCACTGGCCGGCGAGGCGGCGACCCAGCAGGACATTGAATACATCCGCAAGTTCTACGGCTACGACCGGCCGCTCGCCGTGCAGTACGCCGACTGGCTGACCAAGGCGCTGACCGGCAACTTCGGCTATTCCCACTACCTACGGCAGGACGTCGCCGACATCATCTTCTCCCGGCTGCCGGTCACCATGCTGCTCGGGGCGTGCGCGCTGGTGTTCGCGCTGACGCTGTCGATTCCGCTCGGCGTGCTGGCGGCGATGCGGCCCAACACCATGGTCGATCGCTTCGCCCTAACGCTGGCGGTGGTGGGCCAGGCGCTGCCCAGCTTCTGGTTCGCCCTAATCATGATCTTCTGGTTTGGCATCGTCTGGCGGCTGCTGCCGATCACCGGCACCGAATCGTGGGTCAATTTCATCATGCCGTCGGTCGCACTCGGCTATTACGTGACGCCGGCGGTGATGCGGCTGACGCGGACGGGGATGCTGGAGGTGCTGGCCTCCGACTACATCCGCACCGCTCGCGCCAAGGGCCTGCGGCCGCCGGTGGTGCTGTTCAAGCACGCGCTCCGCAACGCCATCATACCGGTGGTGTCGCTGGCCGCCGTGCAGTTCGGATTCATGCTCGGCGGCTCCATCGTCATCGAAACCATCTTCGCCATCAACGGTCTCGGTTACCTGGCCTGGGAGTCGATCCAGCGCGGCGACCTGCCGGTGATGCAGGCGATCGTGCTGATTCTCGCCTGCTTCTACATCGTATTGACCTATCTTGCCGACATGCTGAACGCGTTCCTCGATCCGCGCATCCGGGTGGCGTGACATGGCACTACCGCGGGACACCGCCGCCGAAGGTTTCGTTGCAAGCCGCGTCGCCCTTAACGTCGGCGAGATCCTGGAGCCGACCCCGGCGGCGCTGTTGCGCCGCCGCGTCTTCGGCCACGCCGGCCTGCTCATCGGCAGCGGCGTCCTCGTGTTCATTGTCATGGTGGCGCTGACGGCGCCCTGGTTGGCGCCGCACGACCCGCTCGACCAGGATTTGGCACGCAAGCTGATTCCGCCGATCTGGCACGACAGCGCCAAGGCCACCTGGACGCACCCGCTCGGCACCGATGGCTTCGGGCGCGACTACCTGTCGCGATTGATTTACGGCGCCCGCATCTCGCTCCTGATCGGCGTTGCGGCGATGGTCATTTCCGGCATCATCGGCACGACATTGGGCGTCGCTGCCGGCTACTTCGGCGGCCGCGTCGACATGGCGGTCAACTTTATCATCACCAGCAGGCTGTCGCTGCCGGTGGTTCTGGTGGCGCTGGCCGTGGTGTCGCTGGTCGGCAATTCGTTGTGGATCGTGATCTGCGTCCTAGGCTTGCTGATCTGGGACCGCTTTGCCGTGGTCATGCGCAGCTCCACCCAGCAGGTGCGCAACCTCGACTACGTGGCGGCGGCGCAGGCGCTTGGCTGCTCGAAAGCGCGCATCATCGTCGCCGAGATCTTGCCCAACGTCGCCAACAACCTGATCGTGGTGGCGACGCTGGAGATGGCGCACGCCATTCTGCTGGAGGCGGCGCTTTCGTTCCTCGGCCTCGGCGTGCAGCCGCCGCAGCCGTCGTGGGGCTTGATGGTCGCCGAGGGCAAAGGGTACATGTTCTTCGATCCGTGGCTGGTTGGCATCCCGGGCATGGCGCTGTTCGCGCTAGTGCTGGCGATCAACCTTATGGGCGACGGGGTGCGCGACGTGACCGCGCCGGAGCGCCGCAATTGAGCGACATCCTGGAGGTCGCCAACCTTGCCGTCGACATCCCATTGGCGGCCGGGATGCTGCATCCGGTGCAGGGCGTCAGCTTCTCGATCGGACGCGGCGAGACGCTGTGCTTGGTCGGCGAATCCGGCTGCGGGAAGTCGCTGACCGCACTTGCCATCATGGACCTGCTGCCGAGGACGGCGATCCGCACCGCCGAAAGTCTGACCCTCAACGGCGAGGACATCCTGAACGCCGGCGAGCGGCGGATGAGCGACCTGCGCGGAAACGCCATGGGGATGATCTTCCAGGAGCCGATGACCTCGCTCAATCCGTCCTATACCATTGGCAACCAGCTGGAAGAGGCGCTGCTCCGGCATCGCCGGGTTTCACACCGCGAGGCCCGCGACCGCGCCGTGATGCTGCTCGAGAAGGTCGGCATCACCGCCGCCGCCAGCCGGCTCCGGCAGTATCCTCACCAGCTTTCCGGCGGGCTGCGTCAACGGGTGATGATCGCCATGACGCTGATGTGCGGCCCCGACCTGATCATCGCCGACGAGCCGACGACGGCGCTCGACGTCACCATCCAGGCGCAGATCCTTCTGTTGCTAGCCGAGCTGCAGAAGGAATTCCACATGGGGCTGCTGCTTATCACCCACGATCTCGGTGTGGTCGCCCGCGTCGCCGACCGGGTGGTGGTGATGTACGCTGGGCAGATCGTCGAGACCGGTACCGCGACGCAGGTGTTCGCCGTGCCCAGACACCCCTATACCCAAGGCCTGCTCGAGTGCATTCCGATCCCGGGCAAGACCAGGCGTGGCGCGAATTTGGGCGCTATTCCGGGCATGGTGCCGTCGCTGATCGGCGAGCTTCGGGGCTGCCGGTTCCGCGAGCGCTGCGCCTACGCCATGCCGGCGTGCGCTGCCGACGTCGCGTTCAGGGCCGCCGAGGCGCGTGACCACGTTTACCGCTGTCTGCTGACGCCTGCCGAGTGCGCCGGCAACGCGCGGCGCAAGGTGCCGGCATGAGCGGAGTCATCGTCGAAACCCGAGACGTCCATCTGACCTTCGGGATCAGCGCCGGCATCTTCCGCGGTAAGCGGCCGTTGCGAGCGGTCAACGGCGTCTCGCTCGCTATCGAGCAGGGCGAGGTCTTAGGCTTGGTTGGCGAGTCCGGCTGCGGCAAGACGACCCTCGCCAGGATGATGCTCGGCCTGCTGCAGCCGACCTCCGGTACGATCCTGATCAAGGGCCGACCGATCCAGGAATTCGAACGGCTGGAGGTCGCGCGGCTCCTGCAGCCGATTTTCCAGGACCCGTATTCGTCCCTCAATCCCCGCAAGTCGGTGGGCACCATCATCTCGCTGCCGCTTCGTGTCCAGAGCGATCCGCGGCCGGAGACCTGGCGGCAGC
This sequence comes from Rhodospirillales bacterium, assembly GCA_016187325.1. GTDB lineage: Bacteria > Pseudomonadota > Alphaproteobacteria > Rhodospirillales > Casp-alpha2 > JACPJY01. Next base: position 4,509 of record JACPJY010000143.1, read on the forward strand.
GGGTCGAGGAGATCATGGCGCTGGTTGGCTTGCCCGGGCGTCACTACAACAGTTATCCAAATCAGCTTTCCGGTGGTCAGCGTCAGCGGGTCGCCATCGCCCGCGCCCTCATCAACCGCCCGCAAGTGGTGATCTGCGACGAACCGACCTCGGCTCTCGACGTCTCGGTGCAGTCGCAGATTCTCAACCTGCTGCAGGACCTGCGACGCGAGCTCGGCCTCACCTATGTGCTGATCAGCCACAACCTGGCGGTGGTAGAGCACATGGCGACTCGGGTGGCGGTGATGTATCTGGGCCGCATTGTCGAGGCGGCCGACACCGATAGCCTGTTCAACAGCCCCCGCCATCCCTATACCCAGGCATTACTGCAATCGGTGCTGACGCCGGACCCCTCGCTCGGCGTCCCCGACGCGCAGCTGGGGGCAGCCTATCCCAACCCGCTCGAACCGCCGTCCGGCTGCACTTTCCATCCGCGTTGCCCGCACGCCATGCCCCATTGCAGCGAGGTGGCGCCGAGGGCTGTGCCGACGGCGGTGGGCCACGCGGAATGCCACCTTTACGACGAAGACCAGGGGCGGCCGAGGCTTGCATCATGACCGCCGCCCGAATTCA
>JACPJY010000144.1 GCA_016187325.1 Rhodospirillales bacterium
ACCGCCATCGCCAGCGGGTTGCCGCCGAAGGTCGAGCCGTGGCTGCCGGCGGTCATGACTTCCGCGACGCGCTCCTTGGCCAGGCAGGCGCCGATCGGGAAACCGCCGCCGAGGGCCTTGGCGGTCGCCAGCACGTCGGGCTCGATACCGGCCCACTCGTGGGCGAACAGCTTGCCGGTGCGGCCCATGCCGCATTGTACTTCGTCCAACATCAACAGCACCCCGAACTCGTCGGCGATCTTGCGCAGACCCCGCAGGTAATCGTGCGGCAGCGGCCGTATGCCGCCCTCGCCCTGTACCGGCTCGACCAGGATGCCGGCGGTCTCGGGCCCGATGGCGGCGCGCATCTCGTTGAGGTTGCCGAACGCCACCTGGTCGAAGCCGTCCACCATCGGCTCGAACCCGGCCATGTGCTTCTTCTGGCGGCCGGCGGCGATGGTCGCCAGTGAGCGGCCGTGGAACGCGCCCTCGATCGTAATCACCCGGTAGCGCCCGGCGCGCCCCTGGGCCGAGTGGTATTTGCGTGCCATCTTCAGCATCGCCTCCACGGCCTCGAGGCCCGAGTTGGCGAAGAATACGGAGTCGGCGAAGCTGGCGTCGACCAGCCGCTTCGCCAGCCGCTCCTGTTCCGGAATCTGGTAGAGGTTGGAGCAATGCCACAGCTTGCGGGCCTGTTCGGTCAGCGCCTTCACCAGATGCGGGTGGCAATGGCCGAGCCCGGTGACCGCGATGCCGGCGCCGAAGTCGAGATACTTGCGGCCGTCGGCGGCAAACAGATACACCCCCTCGCCGCGCGTGAACGCGACGTCGGCCCGCGCGTAGGTGGGCATGGTGGGTGAGATCATCCGAATCGCTCTCCTGCGACGGCGGCGGACCTAAGCCTGATCCCCGGCCGGGGAAAGCGGGCAAGTATCTTGATTGGGCCCCGCCCTGTCAACGCGCCTTTACGCCTTCAGCTTGTAGCCCGACGCGAACATCCAGGTGGTGAGCGCCCACAGCGCCGCGTTGACGCCGGCCATCGTCGCGATGCCGGCGACGAGCGAGCCGTCGGCGTGGCCGGTGACGCCGTAACGCAGTCCGTCGATCATGTAGAAGAACGGATTCAAATGCGCCGCGATCTGCGCCGCCTCGGGCAGCTGCAGGATCGAATAGAAGGTGCCTGACAGGAACGCCAGCGGCGTGACCACGAAGTTGGTCACCGCAGCGATGTGGTCGAACTTCTCCGACCAGATGCCGCCGGCGATGCCGAGCAGCGACAGCATCAGCGACGCCATGAAGGCGTGGTAGACGATGAACCCGAGGGCGTGAACCTGCATCGGCACGAACGGCAGCATCGCCGCGGCGACGACGCCGCCAACCATGACGCCGCGGGTGACACCGCCCATGGCGATGGCGAAAGTCAACTCGTGCGCCGTGAACGGCGGCATCAGGGTGTCGACGATGTTGCCCTGGACCTTGGCGATGACGATCGACGACGACGTGTTGGCGAACGCGTTCTGGGCGATCGCCATGACGACAAGCCCGGGCGTCAGGAACTCCAGGAACGGCAGGTCGCCGACGATGCGCGTGCCGCCGCCCAAAGCGAGCGCGAACACCGCCAGGAACAACAGCGTCGTCACCACCGGCGCGACGAGGGTCTGGGTGTAGACCTTGATGAAGCGCCGCACTTCGCGCAGATAAAGAGTCCACAGGCCGATCCAGTTGACCCGGCCCATGGTAGGCGCCCGGAAGCTTCCGTCCATGGGTCGGAGTTATACGCCGCGCATCGGTGGCGCGCCAGCCCGGCCCGTGCGACACTCACCGCCGCCATGACAACGAAGCGGAAAAGGCGCGGACCCCGAAAGGCAACGCCCAAGCACCTGGAGAACGCGGCGCTCCACTACCTCGGCCGGTTCGCCAGCTCGGCCGCCAACCTGAAGCGGGTGCTGATGCGCAAGGTACAGCGCTCGGCCCGTTTCCACGGCACCGACATCGACGAAGGCCGGGCGACGGTCGAGCGGTTGGTGGCGCGATTCGCGCGCGCCGGACTCATCGACGACGAAGCATACGCGGCGGCGCGAGCCGCGAGCCTGCACCGCCGCGGCGCCGCGCCGAAGTTGATCACCGCGCGCTTGCGCGAGAAGGGCGTTGCCGCGGCGACGATCGAGCGCGCACTCGAAACGCTCGGCGAAAGCTCGGGCGACGTCGAGCTCGCCGCCGCCGTCAACCTCGCCCGCCGCCGTCGGCTCGGCCCGTATCGCCCGGAGACCCACGCGAAGGGACGCGCCAAGGCCGACCGCTCGAACCGCAAGCGCACTGCGAGCGAGCGCGAGAAGGCGCTGGCGGCGCTGGCCAGGGCCGGATTCTCTTACGACGTGGCGCGCCGCGTCATCGACGCCGACGGCATCGACGAGCTGGAGCAAGCGGCCGGCCTGTAGCAGTCGTCGCCGCGTCGTGTAAGTAGTTGATTCGGACGAAAATCCGGCTAATGTCAGCTTTCTGTCAGGGACGGCAAGGGCGGGCGTGTGCCCGTGCTGGCGCCGAGGGACCGAGGGGGAACTATGACCGTCACCATCTATCACAATCCGCGCTGCGGTACGTCGCGCCAGACCTTGAAGCTCCTGGAAGAGCTCGGGCTAAAGCCGAACGTGGTCGAGTACCTGGCCGCGCCGCCGAGCGTGGGCGAGCTCAAGCGCATCCTGAAGATGCTGAAGATGACGCCGCGCCAGTTGCTGCGCAAGAAGGAGGCGGTCGAGGCGGGCCTCGACGATCCGAAGCTGACCGACGAGGTGCTGATCAAGAAGATGGTCGCGAACCCGATCGTCATTGAGCGGCCGATCGTCGTCAATGGCGCCAAGGCGACGCTCGGACGGCCGCCCGAAAGCGTGTTCACGATCCTCTAGACGCGAGAGAGTTCACACGTGCCACTGCTGCCAATCACCATCCACACGTTGGCGGCCGCTTTTTATGAAGCCGAAGTGACGCGGATGCCGGTGCCGCCGATATCCGCCGCTCATCCCGACATCACCTTGCGCGATGCCTATTTGATCCAGGAGGCGCTGGTGCTGATCATGATGGGTGAAGGCTGGACGACGACCGGCATCAAGGTCGGCGCCACCAAGAAACCGGTGCAGGAGAAGTTCGGCACCGGCGGTCCGGTGTGCAGCGTCATGTTCCGCGAGCGCCAGACCAAGAACGGCGGCAAGGTCGCGACGGCCAAGCTGATCCAGCCGAAGATCGAGCCCGAGATCGCGTTCCGCATGGGCCGCCAGCTTTCCGGCCCCGGCATCACCCGCGCCGACGCGCTGGCCGCGGTCGGCGGCGTCATGGGCGCGTTCGAGATCGTCGACTGCCACACCGAGGACTGGAAGATCGGCGCCGCCGAGTTGATTGCCGACAATTGCGTCAACGCCGGCTACGTGCTGGGGCCGGAGCGGCGGCTCGACGCCGGCCTCGATCTCGCCAAGGTGACGGTCAAATTCTCCAGGAACGGCGGCGCGCCCAACCTCGGCAGCGGCGCCGCGGCGCTCGGCGATCCGGTGGCGGTGCTGGTGTGGCTGGCCAACTGGCTCGCCGAGCACGACCGGCAACTGGAGAAGGACTGGGTAGTGCTGTCGGGCGGCATCGCCGACGCCTTCGCTGCCGCCCCCGGCGACCGTTTCATCGCCGACTATTCCGACCTCGGCAAGGTGGCGGTTTCCTTCGCCTGAGGCGGCTTCCAGCGGCCCGGCGCGTTGCCTCCAACGCCGGGGTTGCATCTGCCCAGGTTAAAATTCACTATCCCCGAATAATCTCGTATGATGCGAACAAACTGGGAGATCCGGGCTCGGGAAGGGAGCCCGGCGACAACGTCCCGGACGCTCCAGCCCGTGGGGGACCCGATGGCCGCCGACAAGGCTAGTGTCGCCGAACAGAGGAAGCCGAAGAAACCGGCGCCTCGCAAGGCCGCTCGCGCCAAGCTGAACCCAGTGAAGACCGCGGCCAAGCCCATCGCCAAGCCCGTTGTCAAGGCCGCGCCGCGGCCAGCCGCCAAGGCAGCACCGAGACCGGCGGCCCGCCCCGTCACAAAACCCGCGCCAGCGCCGAGACCGGCCGCCAAGGTTGCGCCGGAACTGGCCAAGAGGCCGGCGCCGCGGCCGCAGCCCGGAGGCGGCGCCAAGCTGCGGCCGGTGAAGGCATCGCCGCAACAGGTCAAGCTGTGGAATTCGCTCAAGCCCGAACAAAAGATGGCGCTGCGCGAGCGCGAGGCGGTGCGGTTGTTCGCGCAAGGCCTGGAGCGCCACCGTGCCGGCGACCTCGACGCGGCGGCGCGCCTTTACGGACAGGCGCTGCTGCTCGACGCCAGGCTGCCCGATGTCTACAACAACTTCGGCGTGGTGCTGCGCCGGCTCGGCAAGGGCGAAGCGGCGGTGGCGTGTTATCGCCGCTCGCTGGTGCTGAAGCCCGACAACGCCGGCGCCTATACCAACCTCGGCAACGTGCTGCGCGAGCTCGGCCGCCTCGAGGTCGCCGCCGCCAGCCACCGCCGCGCCGTCGCGCTCGCCCCCGACTCGGCCGACGCCCACTACAACTTGGGCTTGGCGCTGCGCGACCTTGGCGATTCCGATGCGGCGCTGGAGGAATTCGCGAAGGCCCTCGAATTCGATCCCGGTCACGCCGACTGTCGGTGGGACCGCGCGCTGACGCTGCTGCAGAAGGGCGACTTCAAGGAAGGATTCAAGGAATACGAATGGCGCTGGAAGCTGAAGCGCGCCGAGCCGCGCAACTTCAAGCAACCGTTGTGGGACGGCGGCGCGCTCAAGGGCAAGACCATCCTGATCCACGCCGAGCTGGGATTCGGCGACATGATCCACTTCGCCCGCTACATCCCGATGGTGAAGGCGAAGGGCGGCAACGTGGTGGTCGAGGTGGCGCAGCCGCTGGCTAGGCTGTTCTCCACCGTCCCCGGCGTCGGCCAGGTGGTCAACCAGGGCGCCCAGCTGCCGAGGTTCGACGTCTATGCGCCGATGATGTCGCTGGCCCGCATATTGGGAACCACGCTCGAAACGATTCCCGCCAACGTGCCCTACCTGAAGGCGCCCGAGGCGCACGCGCCGCAGCTGCCGGCGACCATGAGCCGGGCGCGCAAGGTCGGCATCGTATGGGCCGGCCGGGCGGCGCATCAGAACGACGCCCGCCGCTCGGTCACGTTCACCAACTTCGTCGAGTTGTTGGGCCTGCCGCAGACCACCGTCTACAGCCTGCAGCAGGGGCCGGCCGCAGACCAAATCGCCGCCAGCGGCTGCCAGGCGTTCGTCCTCGACATCGGCCGGCGCATGCGCGATTTTGCCGACACCGCCGCCGTCATCGAACAGCTCGATCTGGTGATCTCCGTCGACACCGCGGTCGCCCATCTCGCCGGCGCGCTCGGTAAGCCGGTGTGGGTGATGCTGCCCTATCCCGGCGACTGGCGGTGGATGCTCGGCCGCGACGACAGCCCGTGGTATCCGACGATGCGGCTGTTCCGCCAGCAACGTCCCGGCGTCTGGGACCCGGCATTCGAGCGCGCGCGCAAGGCGCTGCACGACGACATCCTCGGCCGTGAGCCGAAGACGTAGGCCGAAAGGCCAGCACGCGGGCGGCCGTCTCCCGAAACTTCCTCAGAACTTGTAGCCGTAACGGACGCCGACGTTCTCGAGCCCTTCGTTGGTCGAGCACAGCTTGGCGTTGGAGATGTGGTCGAGGAAGGCGGAGACGCTGTGGCGCTCGGCGAAGCGCAAGCCGAACTCGACCGATTCCCGGAACAGCACCCGGCAGCCGAGTTCCTTCCTGTCCAAGGGCGCGTTGGTGGTCTCGCCGGTATGCACGGCGCCGCCCAGCGAGAAGCCGCCGAACATGTAGCGCCAAAACTCCCATTCCCAGCTCAAGCCGAAATAGCCCTGGCTGGTGTCGCCCGACGAGTTGATGTTGCCGCCGATGTGCGGCCTGGGCGACCAGATGATCTTCAGGAAATCCGGCGAGGTGAACAGCAGCTCGATGTTGGCGTCGACGCCGTCTTCCTTCTTGTGGCTGAACGGTCCTTCGTCGTGGGCGAGCGCGCCAACGCGGATTTCGGACAGCCATCCGTCGCCTTGCGCCCTCGCCGGCGTCGATCGGGCGCCGACCCGCACCGTCGACTTGTCGGCGCCGGCCGTACGCTGGGCGGTGCGGCCCGGCGGCGAGGCCGGCGCTGTGGGCGCCGGAGCCGGTTGCCCCTGCGCCGATGCCGGCGACCGTGGTGCCGCGGCGGCTTTCGGCGTGCCGGTCTCGTCGAGGGTCAGGTTGGGGGTGATCGCGCGGGGATCGGCGGGCGCCGCAGCCGGCGCCGTCGCGGGCGGAACCGCCGGCGCTCCGGTCGGCAGCATGGCCGGCGGCGGGATGGCGACCGGCGGCGTCGGTGCC
>JACPJY010000145.1 GCA_016187325.1 Rhodospirillales bacterium
CACATCGGCGGCCGCTGTCAGCGAACGACCAAACGGTGTCTCGAGGAATGGATTCCAAAGATGGTGGGCCCCGGACTTGACGGCCTGGGCGAACATACGCGCCGGCAACATCGCCATGCGCTGGGCCTCGTGCAGATAATAGAGCATGGCATTCGTCTCCTAATCCTGGCAGGTCCGCGGTTTACCGACGGTCCCGCCAATGACATTTTGCCATAGGAACAGAGATATGGCCCGCGGAGCGCGTCTCAAATCACGCAGACCAAGTCGCCGAGGCGCTTGGTCAGCTTGCGGTTCTCCGCGTAGTCGACCGGGATCGCGATCAGCGCCGGTGTGTCTTGCTTGAATGCTTCGTCGAGCGCCTTCGGTAATTCGCCGGCCTTGCGGATCGTGCGTCCCCACATGCCGAACGCCTTCGCCAGCAGCTCGAAATCCGGGTTGCCGAAGGCAAGATCGGAATGCCGCCCGTTGAAGTGATTCTGCTGCTTCCACTTGATCAGGCCGTACTCGCCGTCGACCCAAACGATGCACACGAAGTTGTACTTATTGCGCACCGCCGTCTCCAGGTCCTGCACGTTCATCAGGAATCCGGCATCGCCGCAGACGGCGACGACCCGGCGATCCGGATGCGCGATCTTGGCGCCGATGGCGCCCGGCAGCGCAAACCCCATCGAGCAAAACCCGTTTGAAATCAGGCAGGTGTTCGGCTCGTAACACTGGTAGTAGCGGGCGACCCACATCTTGTGCGCCCCGACATCGGAAAGCAGGATGTCGCCGGGCCCGAGCACGCGGCGGAGGTCGTTCAATATCCGCTGCGGCTTCATTGGGAAGGATTCGTCCGCCGACTCGGCCGCCAGATCGGCTTCGATGGTGCTCCGCAGCTTCGCGCGCTCCTTGATATCGAAGAACGGCAACTTGCTCTTGAACCGGCGATGCAGATCCTCATTGATCTGCCACAGCGCGTCGGCGATGTCGCCGGCGATGTCGACGGCGACGATATAGGCGTTGTCGATCTCGGCCGGCTCGAAGTCGATGTGGATGATGTTCTTCTTGCGTCCGCGGTTCCAGAACTCGGGCGCGTATTCGACCAAGTCGTAGCCGACGGTGATGATGGTATCCGCCTGGTCGATCACGAAGTTGACGTGGTCCCGGCCCTGCAGGCCGATGGTGAACAGGCAGTGCGGATCGTCGAGCGCGACGGCGCCTTTGCCCATGAAAGTGTTGACGACGCCGATGCCGGTGGCGTGCGCTAGCCGGCGCAGTTGCGTCGCGGCGCGCTTCCGGACGGCGCCGTTGCCGGCGATGATGAGCGGATTCCTGGCGGCGGCGATCATGTCCACGGCCTGCGTTACCGCCTTGTGGTCGGCGCCCGGACGGCGAGTCTTCTGGACCGGCATCGGCTCCGCCGTGACGGGTTGTTTGGCCACGTCCTCGGGCAGCTCGACGATGCAGGCGCCGGGCTTTTCCATCGCCGCGACCTTGAACGCCTTGCGCAGCACCTCGGGTATGGTTTTGGCATTGGTGATGGAGTGCGCCCATTTGGAAATTGGGGTGAACATAGTGATGGCGTCCATGTTCTGATGGCTTTCCTTGTGCAGCCGCGCCGTCGACGCCTGGCCGATAATCGCCACCGTCGGCGAACGGTCCATGTTGGCATCCGCGATGCCGGTCACTAGGTTGGTAGCGCCGGGCCCCAGGGTCGCCAGACAGACCCCGGGCTTGCCAGTCAGCCGGCCGTACGCATCCGCCATGAAGGCGGCGGCCTGCTCGTGGCGGCAGAGTATGAACTCGATCGAGCTGTCCATCAGCGAGATCATCAGATCCGCGTTTTCCTCGCCGGGCACGCCGAAGATGTGGGTGACGCCCTCGGCCTCGAGGCAGCGGACGAACAGGTCTGAGGCCTTTGCGGGTCTCGTTTTCACCGCCAAGTCGTCGGCGACCGCCACGGGTTTGGAGATCTTGCTCTTCTTCTTGGATACGTCGCTCATTAGTTCCACTCCGCTTTCAATCGCTCACAGTTCCGGCGGGCGTATAACCGCCCGCCGCTCGTCGGGGTGGCAAACAAGACATTCTGGCGAGGATCGATTCCCTCGCCATTTAAGCGTGTGCCATCGATTTCCACAAGTTGTGGATTCGGAAGGCTTCAAAGCGCTTGCACGCCGACCGGCGCAGCGATGCCCTGAGCCCGACGCGTCCATGCGGAGTCCGACAGTAATATCCTGAAAAATATAGCGGCTATGCCGGTGTCGCTGACGCCACCACCACCACC
>JACPJY010000105.1 GCA_016187325.1 Rhodospirillales bacterium
ACCGCCCGCTTGGCGGTCTCCTGGCCCTTGATGTCGGCCATATCGGGATAGGCCGGCGCGGTGTCGTCGAGGCGCGCCTCCGGTGGCGTCAGGATTTGCGTGCCCTTGAAATGGTTGATCAAGGCGAGCAGGTTCTTTGGCGCCAGCACCTCGACCTCGCCCGCCCACGCCGCCTCGGAGCCTTGGCTCGCCGGGCACACCAGGCTGCGGCCGCGGGAATTGGCGTGGATGGCCGCCGGCAACACGCCCGCCACCCGGGTCAGGCCGCCGTCCAACGCCAGCTCGCCGAGCGCCGTGTAGGCTTCCATTTCGTCCGCCGGCACCACGCCCATGGCGGCCAACAAGCCGAGCGCGATCGGCAAATCGAAGTGGCTGCCCTCTTTCAGGAGATCCGCGGGCGCCAGGTTGACGGTGATGCGCTTCGCCGGCAGCGCCAGGCCCATGGCGTTGAGCGCCGCGCGCACCCGCTCGCGGCTTTCGGCGACCGCCTTGTCGGGGAGCCCGACGATGGTGAACGCCGGCAGCCCGGCCGACGTCTGCACCTGCACGTCGACGTCGAGCACCTCGATGCCCTGGAACGCCACCGTCGCCACCCGCGCAACCACCGGCGGTACCTCCCCTGTTCACGGTCCCGCCGCGATTGTAGGCGCGGGAATGGGCGCGCGTCACCGGGGATTTTACGGCCGTCGCGGCGACGGGGTGGGCGTCAGCGGCGGCCCTTCTTCGCGCCTTCCGCCACGCGTCTTTCGATGACGTCCCAGATGTCGGCTTCCAGGCACACGTTGTCGAAGCGATTGACCTCCTGCAGGCCGGTCGGCGAGGTGACGTTGATCTCGGTGAGGTAGTCGCCGATGACGTCGATGCCGACGAAGATCAGCCCGCGCGCCTTCAGATCCGGCCCGATGGTGTCGCACATCGCCTTGTCGCGCTTGGTCAGCGTCGCCTTCACCGGCCGCGCGCCGACGTGCATGTTGGCGCGCGCCTCGCCCTGCGCCGGCACGCGGTTGATGGCGCCCGCCGCCCTGCCGTCGATCAGGATGATGCGCTTGTCGCCCTTGCGCACCTCGGGCAAATACTTCTGGGCGACGATCGGCTCGCGGTAGAACTGCGTGAACATCTCGAGGAGCGCATTGAAATTCTCATCCCCCGGCGCCACGTGGAAGACGCCGGCGCCGCCGTTGCCGTAGAGCGGCTTCAGGATGATGTCCTCGTAACGCCTGCGGAAGGCGATGATCGACTCGCGCTCGCTCGAAATGAGCGTCGGCGGCGTCAGCCTCGGAAATCGCGTCACGTAGAGCTTCTCCGGCGCATTACGCACCTCGGCGGGGTCGTTGACGACCAGCGTCCTCGGATGCACGTGCTCGAGCAGATGCGTCGTGGTGATGTAGCTCATGTCGAACGGCGGGTCCTGGCGCAGCAGCACCACGTCCATGTCGGCGAGATCGATGGTCCTGGGCTCGCCCAGGCTGAAGTGGTCGCCCGGCTTCCGCCGCACCGTCATCGGCTCGGCGTTCGCCGTCAGCTTGCCGCCAGCGAACGCCAGCTGCTTGGGATGGTAGTGATAGACCGCGTGTCCCCGCTTCTGCGCCTCCAAGGCGAGCACGAACGTCGAATCGGCGTCGATGTTGATGGACCGGATGTGGTCCATCTGGATCGCCACTTTCAGCGGCTTCCTGGGCATGGGGGGGCGGTGTCCTTACCAATCTGCCGTCGCGCTCAGTTGAGCCGCGTGCGCAGCTCCTGCAGCAGGATCGAGGTATTATAGCGCGTGTTGTCGCCGCCGCTTTGGCGCATGTATTCCTCGAGCGCCGCCACCGCGTCCTTGACGTGGTCGAGGCGCGCATGCAGCAGCCCCGCCTCGCGCCAGAGTTCCGTCGCCGCCGGCGCGAACAGCAGCATCGCCTCGATGGTTTCCAGCGCGTCGTAGAGCCGTTCGCCGCGCAGCAGCCGCGTCTTGATGTTGCCCTGCAGGCGCAACAGCATGTCGCGGTTTGCCATCTCGCGGTAATGATTCGGCGTCAGCTCGACATGGTTGCCGGCGACCGCCTTGAACATCTCGCGCATGTCGGGCGTCGCAAGCACGCGGCCGCCGCCGAACGGATCCAAGATCCGGCGTTGGCCGTCGGCGTCGATCCTGACTAGGAAGCGCCCGGGGAAGTCGAGCCCTTCCATCGGCCAGCCGAGCGCCCGCGCCGAATGGATGAAGAGGATGCCGATGACGATCGGCAGCCCCGAGCGGCTGTCGATCACCCGCATCAGGTTGGCGGCCTCGAGGTCGTCGAACACGGATTCGGTGCCGCCGTAGCCGTACTTCCTGACGATCACCTGCACCAGCGCCTCGATGCGAAGTTCCAGCGGCACCGCCGGCCGCGTGCCGCCGACGTAAGCGCGCACGTCGGCGACCAGCCGCTCCAGGTGCCGCCGGTAGGGGTCGAGCGGCACGCCCGGTCGCTGGGCGGCGGCCAGTATCAGCGCCGCGTCGGCAAGGTCGATGTGGCGGTCGGCGAGCTGGCCGATCTTCACCAGCCGCGCCCGGATGTCGGCGGGCAGCCTCACGACACGCCCTTCTTGACGCGCACGTGGCTGATGATCTGGCGCACGTAGTTGATGCCGCGGGCGTGGGCGATGACGCGGTCGAGCTCGTCCTGGCTCTGGGCGATGCCGATCAGGTAGACGATGCCGTTGACCGTCTCTACCGAGTAGTTGATCGCCAGGATCTGCTTGTCCACCGTCAGTTTCGATTGCAGCTGGGTGGTGATCCACGAGTCCCTCGCCAGATCGCGGAGGTTCGACGCATGAAGCTGGATCTCGTTGATGACGTCCTTCACGCCCTCGGTTTTCCACGCCAGGCCGGCGGCGTTGGCGCGCATCGCCTCGGTGGCCAGCGTCCCGGTCAGCAGCACGCGGCCTTCGTAGACCTCGACGCCGACGCCGGTGACGTAGGTCTCGCCGGCATTCAGCAACTCCGTGCGTACCTTGGTCGCCGTCGCCAGGTCACGGGCGACGCCCTGCACGCCGCGCTCCTGGTAGGCGGCCGTGCCGACCGCGGCGGCGCCGCCGACCACCGCGCCGGCGCAGCCGCCAAGAACGCCCGCGAGTGCAACCACGGCGATGCCGACGGCGAGCACGCGGCGGAGTCGGGTTAGGGCGTTGATCGGGATCATCGGTCTCGGCCTCTTGGGGCGGGTGGATGTCCGGGCAGCGAATCGCCATTTTAAGGTCCAAGGCTACTCGCTTAAAGGGCTTGTTTCCCGCCTCCGCCGGGAACGTTGCGCCGACTCAGGTTTCCGGCCGCCAGGCGTCGACGATATGCACCGGCAACCGCCACGGCCGCACCAGCATCACGTCGAAACGCTGATCGAAACCACCGAGCCCGGGGTGCGCCTGCACGAAGGCCCGCGCGGCGCGGGCGATGCGGCCGATCTGGCGGGCGCGCAACGCTTCCGCCGCCGCGCCCAGATCCTGCCGCGCCTTGACCTCGACGAACACCAGCGCGCGCCCGCGCCGGGCGACGATATCGATCTCGCCTTGGGGCGAGCGGAATCCGCGCTCGACGATGCGGTAGCCGCGGAGCCGGAGATGCCACGCCGCCAATGCTTCCGCGACGCGGCCGAACCGCCATGCCTGGCGCTTCGCTTTCGCCGGTCCCGCCGCCATCGCCGCCGCCTACGCCGGGTCGCGCGTGAGCGCCAGCGCGCGGGCGTACACTTGGCGGCGGGGAGCGCCGGTCGCCTCGGCGACGTGCGCGACGGCGTCGCGAATGGTCGATCGCTCGAGCTCGCCCAGGAGCATCCGGTCGATGTCGGCGGCGTCGGCAACTTCCCCTGCCGCCGCCGGCGCCACCACCACCGTCACCTCGCCCTTCGGCGCGCCGGACTCTTTATAATGCGCCGCCAGCTCGTCGAGGGTGCCCCGCCGCACCTCCTCGAACAGCTTGGTCATCTCGCGGGCGACGGCGCACGGACGGGACCCAAACGTCTCGGCCATGTCGGCAAGCGACGCAGCAAGCCGCTTCGCCGATTCCATGAACACCAGGCTGGCGGCGACGCCGCGAAGCTCGTTGAGCGCCCGCCGGCGCGCCGCCTGCTTCGCCGGCAGGAAGCCCGCGAACAGGAAACGGTCGGTCGGCAGGCCGGAGGCGACCAGCGCCGTCAGCACCGCCGACGCGCCCGGGATCGGCGTCACCGGGATGCTGTTTTCGAGGCAGGCCCGCACCAGCTTGTAGCCCGGGTCCGAGATCATGGGCGTGCCGGCGTCCGAAACCAACGCCACGGTTTCGCCGCTTTTCAGGCGCTCAATCAGCATCGGGCGGGCGCGCTCGGCGTTGTGCTCGTGGTAGGCCAGGAGGGGCTTGGAAATCCCATGGATTGCCAGCAGTTTTGCGGTGACGCGGGTGTCCTCGCAGGCGATCGCGTCGACGTCGTTGAGCACGTCGAGCGCGCGCAGCGTGATGTCGCGAGCGTTGCCGATCGGCGTCGCCACCAGGGCCAGCCCGGAAATCCGCGCCCTTTGGCCTTGCTGGGGGCGTTGTCGAGCGTGTTGTTTACTAAGGTCCTCGCCGTGGCTACGCTTTGCCCGTCCGGCGGGTCCGGATTTGGACCTCGCCGAATGAGGGGAGATGGAAGCCGCCGATGACCGGTCTTTCCGCATGGCGTTGGAGTCCCTTGGCGCTTCCCCGTGCTCGTCCTCGTGCTCGTTCCCTGCCGCGCCGCTGGGCCGCGCCGTGGTCGGTCGCCGTGGCGCTGGCGCTGGCGGCCTGCCAGTCTTCCGAAATACCGCCCTGGTTGCAAGGCGAGACCGCCGGCCGGCCGCCGTCCGAGGCGACGCGGATGCCGGCGCAAAGGCCGCAGACGCCACCGTCGCCGCTGTCGCAGGTGCGCCCGCGGCCGGTGCCGCACGCTGAGTCGCCGACGCAGCGGATGCCGCCGGCAGGGCAGTATCCCGAGCCACCGTTCCCGCTGCCGACGATCCCATTCCCGCCGGCCGCCGACGGCACCCGGGCGGCGGCGCCCGGCGCCGAGCCCCAGCTTTCGTTCGTGCCGCTTCTCAGCCGGGCGCCGAAGGCGGGCACGGCGGCCGCGGCTCCGCGCTCGACGGTGCCGCCGCCGCTATCGAAGGATATCGTCCGCGTCGCGCTGCTGCTGCCACTCTCCGGCGCCAACGCCGATCTCGGCAAGGCGATGCTCGATGCCGCGCAAATGGCGGTGTTCGACTTCGCCGACAGCCGGTTCGAGCTTCTCAGCCACGACACCCGCGGCACCGCCGCTGGCGCCGCCGCCGCCGCCAGCGTGGCCATCGGCGACGGCGCCTCGGTGATCCTGGGGCCGCTGTTGGCCGCGTCGGTGCGCGCCGTCGCCCCGGTGGCGCGCGCCGCCAACGTTCCCGTCGTCGCCTTTTCGTCCGACCGCTCGGTCGCCGGCAACGGCGTCTATACGCTCGGCTTCCTCCCGAGCGCGGAAATCCGGCGCATCGTCTCGTTCGCGCGCGCGCAGGGGATAATCCGCTTCGCCGCGCTGGCACCCGAGAACGCCTATGGCGAAACCGTGGTCGGCGCGTTCGAGGACGCGGTCGCCGCCAACGGCGGCACCGTCACCCGCATCCAGTTCTACGATCCGGGAGCGGAAGATTTCACCGAGCCGGTGCGCGCGCTCGCCAACTATTCGACGCGCCGCCAGGCGCTGCTCGACCAGCGCCGCGCGCTGGAAGGTCGCGACGACGAGGTGTCCAAGCACGCGCTGAAACGGCTGGAGCGGCTGCAGACCATCGGCGAGCTGCCGTTCGACGCACTCTTGGTCGCCGACGGTGGCAAGCGGCTGCAGACCATCGCGGCGCTGCTGCCGTTCTTCGACATCGATCCGTCGAAGGTGCGCATGCTCGGCACCGGCCAATGGGACGAGCGCGGCATCGGCGCCGAGCCGGCGCTGATCGGCGGCTGGTTTGCGGCGCCGCCGCCGTCGGCGCGCAGCGATTTCGAGACCGCCTTCCGCGCGCTCTACGGCAAGAATCCGCCCAGGCTGGCGACGCTCGCCTACGACGCCACCGCGCTCGCCGCCGTGCTGGCGCGCTCGGATAAGGGCCCCGACTTCTCGGCCACGGCGATCACGTCCTCCAGCGGCTTCTGGGGCCGCGACGGCATCTTCCGCTTCCTGCCGCAGGGCACCGCCGAGCGCGGCCTCGCGGTGATGCGCGTCACCCGCCACGGCGCCGAGATCATCAGCCGCGCCCCGGAAACCTTCCAAGCCGCCATCAACTGACGGCCCGTCGGCCGGCCGCCGATTGGCCGCCCACGGCCCTTGACTCCGTAGTATGCTACGGACTCTAGGATGGCGAACTGCTGGAGGTGCGGCGATGCGCATCAGTGAGATTGCCAGGGAAGCGGGCGTCGGCGTGGAAACGGTCAGGTTCTACGAACAACGGGGCCTGATCCGACAGCCGGCGAAGCCGACGACCGGCGGCTACCGGGACTACCCGTCCGCCGCCGTCCGCCGCATACGGTTCATTCGCCGCGCCCAGCAACTCGGTTTCTCGCTCGCCGAGATCGTCGAGCTTCTGGAGCTCGAATCGGGCCACGATTCCGCCTGCGTCGACGTTCGCCGGCGCGCCGAAGCCAAGTTGGAAGAGGTGCTGACCAAGATCGGCGATCTCGGCCAGATCAAGGGCGCGCTCGAGACGTTGATCGAGGCGTGTCCCGGCAAAGGTCCGGCGCGCGAGTGTTCGATCCTGGAGGCGATCAGCAACGGTGATTTGCAACTCAACCCGACGAAAAACGGAGAATGACATGGCCAATAAAAGACGAAAGATTCAAATCTTCAGCGCCGGCTGTTCGGTGTGCGATGACGTGATCCGGGCGGTGAAGGACGCCGCCTGTCCGTCGTGCGACATTGAGGTGCTCGACATGAAGTCGCCGGATGTTAAACGGAAAGCCACCGGGCTCGGCATCAAGTCGGTGCCGGCGGTAGTCATCGACGGCAAGCTCGCCGACTGCTGCACGGCTCGCGGCGTTGACGTGGGCGTTCTCAGCGCCGTGGGCCTTGGCCAGCCGATAGCCTAGGCGGTGATCGCGTGAAGGAGAAATTGCTGGCGGCGGGTGGCGCGCTCGGCACCGTCGCCGCCTCGACCTGCTGCATCGTGCCGCTCGTTTTGACGTCCGTCGGCGTCGGCGGCGCCTGGGTCGGCAGCCTGACGGCAATGGCGCCTTATCAGCCGATCTTCCTCGCCATCGCCATCGGCTGCCTCGGCGCCGGATTCTGGATGGTGTACGGCCGCCGCCAGGCCGCCTGCGCGACCGGCGATAAGGCGGCATCCGGCGCCGGGCGCGTCCTCAGAGGCATACTCTGGGTCAAGGCCGCGCTCTGGTTCGGCACCGCCCTTACGGCGCTCTCGCTCGGCGTCGCTTGAGCGGACGCCTGGTGCTTTGACGATGACGGCGACGCTCCGCTCCACGATCACCTGCCCCGACTGCGGGCACCGGGAAACCGAGACCATGCCGACCGACGCTTGCCAGTTCTTCTATGACTGCAAAGGCTGCGGCGCGGTGTTGAAGCCGCGTGCCGGCGACTGCTGCGTGTTCTGCTCGTTCGGCGATGTGCCATGCCCACCGATGCAGGAAGCGCGGTCGAAAGGCCGGCCGGCGTCCTGCGGTGCCGACTGACGTCCGCGAGCGTTTTCCGAATGCGCCTTATCCTTGGGCGAGCAGCTGGCCGAGCACCGCATTGAGGCAAAGCCGGCCCTTCGGCGTCGCGCGCAATCCTATGTCGTCCGATGCGACGAAGCCGCCGTCGGTCATGCGTTTGAGCCCGCCCTTATCGAGGACGCCCTCGAGCTCGCGCCCGGTGAGCCGCGCGAAGCGGCGGCGCGAAATGCCCTCGCTCAGCCGGAGCCCGGTCATCACCAGCTCCTCGATGCGCGCTTGGGTGCTGAGCGCCATTGTCTTCGCCGTGCCGTGGCCTGTGGCCTCGACCTTCGCCAGCCAGCGTTGCGGCTTCAGGATACGGTGGCTGGCCTCGGCCCGGCCCGCCTCGGTCAAGCGGCTATGGGCGCCGGGACCGACACCGAGATAGTTGCTGCCGCGCCATCCCGAGACGTTGTGCCGGCATTCGTGCCCCGGCCGGGCGTGGTTGGAGATCTCGTAAAGGGCGAGCCCGGCCGCCGAAAGCGCCTCCTGCGTGACGTCGTAGAGCGTGGCGCCGGTTGCCTCGTCGGCGGCCTCGACACCGCCCTTGTGAAACGGCGTCCCAGACTCGATGGTCAGCTGGTAGCACGACAAGTGACCGCCGGCCAATTCGAGCGCCTCTCTTAGTTGTTGCTTCCAGTCGTCGGCCGTTTGGCCGGGGAGCCCGTATATAAGGTCGAACGAAAAGCGCGGAAAATTCTCCGCCGCGACGGCGATCGCCCGTTTTGCTTCCGCCGCCGAATGTCGCCGCCCGAGGAAGCGGAGCGCGGCGTCATCGAACGACTGCACGCCGAGCGAAAGCCTGTTCACCCCGGCGTCCCTCAGCGCCCGGAACTTCGCCGCCTCCGCCGACGACGGGTTGGCCTCGAGCGTGATCTCGAGATCGGGAGCGGAATGCCAGCCCGTGCGCACGGCGTCGATGACCCTGGCGACCGTCTCCGGCTGCATCAGGCTCGGCGTGCCGCCGCCGAAGAACACGCTGGTAACCACGTTGTCCCGCGTGCGATCGCGGAAATGCGCAAGCTCGGTCGTGAGCGCGGCGCGCCAGCGCTGGTGGTCGACCCGTTCGGCGACGTGGCTGTTGAAGTCGCAGTAGGGGCACAGCGAGACACAGAACGGCCAATGCACGTAGATGCCGAACCCGGGGTCGCGGGCGCCGGCTTCGGGCGCCGTCGAGGCGGCGGCGATGTCAGGCGCGGAAACAGGCATCGACCATCTTCCTGAACGCATTGGCGCGGTGGCTGATCTTGTGCTTCGCCTTGGGCTCCATCTCGCCGAAGGTGACGTCGTGGCCGTCGGCGACGAACATCGGGTCGTAGCCGAAGCCCTTGTCTCCCCTCGGCGGCCACACGAGTTTCCCGCGCACCACGCCGCCGAAGCTCTCGACGTGACCGTCCGGCCAGGCAAGCGCCAGCACGCAGGCAAAATGCGCCCGCCGGTCGGTGTTGCCCCGGCGGGCTTGGTCTTTAAGCGCGTCCTCGATGCGCTGCATCGCCTTGCCGAAGTTCTTCTCCGCTCCCGCCCAGCGCGCCGAGTGGATGCCGGGCTCGCCGCCGAGCGCCGCCACGACCAGCCCGGAATCGTCGGCCAGCGCCGGCAAGCCGGCCTGCGCCGCCGAGCGCGCCTTCAGCTCGGCATTGGCGGCGAAGCTCGCGCCCGTTTCCACCGGCTCCGCCAGCCCGAGCTCGGCCGCCGAGCGGACGGCGATGCCGAACGGCTCCAGCAGCTCCGCGATCTCGCGCACTTTGCCCGGGTTGTGGCTGGCGACGACCAGGGTGCTTTCGGTGAATTTCCGGTGATGGTCCGGACTCATGTCGGGGTCATTTGCCGCCCGGGACCTGGCCGAGCGCCTGCTTCTGCAGGGCGACCAGTTCGCCGATGCCCTTGCGCGCCAGATCGAGCATCGCGGTGAACGCCGCTTCGGAGAAGGTCGCCCGCTCAGCGGTCGCCTGGATCTCGACGATGGCGCCGGAGCCGGTGAGGACGAAGTTGGCGTCGGCGTCGGCGGCGCTGTCCTCTTCATAATCCAGATCGAGGACCGCCCGGCCGGCGACGATGCCGGCCGACACCGCGGCGACGTGGTCGGTGATCGGCACGGAAGCCAGCACGCCCAGCGCCACGCAGCGGTCGAAGGCGCGCCGAAGCGCCACGAAGCCGCCGGTGATGGCGGCGGTGCGGGTGCCGCCGTCGGCCTGGATGACGTCGCAGTCGACGCGGATCTGCATCTCGCCCATCGCCTTCAGGTCGGTGACGGCGCGCAAACTGCGCCCGATCAGCCGCTGGATCTCCTGGCTGCGTCCCGATTGCTGGCCGCTGCGGGCCTCGCGCTCGGTCCGCGTATGGGTGGCGCGCGGCAGCATGCCGTATTCCGCCGTCACCCAGCCGTGGCCGGAATCGCGCAGCCACGGCGGCACCCGGTCCTCGACGGTGGCGGTCACGATTACCTGGGTATCGCCGAAGCGCACCAGGCACGAGCCCTCGGCGTGCTTGGCGAAATCGGGTTCGAGCACCACCGAGCGCAACCCGTCCGCGCCGCGCCCGGAACGTCTCGCGGAACTGCTCATCGGATTCCCCTCTCGCGCAAGAAATTCCGCCCCGAAGCGCCGGGGCCGGTGGATTTCGAGGCTAGCGCGACGGCCCGGCGCCGTCAAAGAAATGCCCGGAGATACCGGCCCGCTCCGTTGACGCTGAGGGCTGCCGTCACTACATTCGCCTCGACAAGGCAACCGGCAGGATAACCGGCAGGAAGCCCATGATTTCCGAGTTGAACGAACGCTCGCGCGAGGTCCTGCGCCACATCATCGACGCCTATCTCGAGACCGGCGAGCCGATCGGCTCGCGCACGCTGGCGAAGCGCCTCAACATCGACCTGTCGCCCGCCACCATCCGCAACGTCATGGCGGATTTGGAGGAGGCCGGGCTGCTGTTCGCGCCGCACACCTCGGCCGGCCGGCTGCCGACCGATGCCGGGCTGCGCCTGTTCGTCAACGGCATCCTCGAAGTCGGCAACCTGACCGAGGCCGAGCGCCGCGAGATCGACGTGCAGTGCGCGGGCTCGCCCAGGAACCTGGAAGGGCTGCTCGAGGACGCCACGGCGACGCTGTCAGGGCTTGCGCGCTGCGCCAGCCTGGTGCTGGCGCCGAAGACGCAAGGCCCGCTCCGCCACATCGAGTTCGTCAATCTTTCGCCCGGCCGGGCGCTGGTGGTGCTGGTGACCGAGACCGGCATCGTCGAAAACCGGGTGATCCAGACGCCGCAGGGCCTGCGCCCGTCGGCCCTGGTCGAGGCGACGAATTTCCTGAGCGCCCGGCTGGTGGGGCGCACCATCAACGAGGCCTACGACGAGATCATGGCCGAGCTCGATTCGCACCGCGCCGCGCTGGACGAGCTGACCACCCGTGTCGTCGAGAGCGGGCTTGCCACCTGGGCCGGCGGCGGCGACAAGGGCGGCTCGCTGATCGTGCGCGGCCAGGCGCACCTGCTGCAGGACGTCAACGCGCTCGCCAATCTGGAGCAGATCCGCGCCCTGTTCGAGGCCCTCGAGACCAATGAGGAGATGCTGAAGCTGCTGTCGCTCACCGACACCGCGCAAGGCATCCAGATCTTCATCGGCGCCGACAACAAGCTGTTCAACCTCGCCGGCTGCTCGCTGATCGTCGGCCCGTACCGCAATTCGCAGGAGACCATCGTCGGCGCCATCGGCATCATCGGCCCGACGCGCATGAACTACGCCCACATCATCCCGATGGTCGACTACACCGCGCAGCTGATCAGCCGCTTCCTCGGACAACAGACTTAAGTAAGCCGATAATGCCCGACCAGAAAAAACCGAAGCCGGAGCAGCCCGAAGCGCTGGAGGGTTTGAGCGGACCCGCGCCCGTCGACGCGGAAGGCGCGTCGCCCGCTCAGGCGCCCGCCGACCCGCCGGCGGCGTCGCCCGCCGCGACGCCGGATGCCGGGCCGCCGGCACCGTCGCCAGAGACGCAGATCGCGGCGCTCGAGGGCCAGGTCGCCGAGCTCAACGACAAGCTGTTGCGCGCGCTCGCTGAAGCCGAGAACGTGCGGCGCCGCGCCGAGCGCGACCGCGAGGACGCCTTTAAATACGCCGTCGCCAACTTCGCCCGCGACGTGCTCGGCGTCGCCGACAACCTGCGACGCGCCACCGAAAGCATCGACGCCGACGTGCGCAAGGCCGACCCGGCGGTCGACAAGGTGATGGCCGGCATCGAACTCACCGAGCGCGAGATGCTCGCCACCTTCGAGCGCTACGGCATCAAGCCGGTGGCGGCGCTGGGCGAGAAGTTCGACCACAACCGGCACGAGGCGCTGTTCGAGGTCGAGGACAAGGCCCGCCCCGCCGGCACCGTGGTGCAGGTGCTGGAGACCGGCTACACGCTGCATGACCGGCTGCTGCGCCCGGCCAAGGTCGGCCTCGCCAAGGGCGGCCCGAAGGTCGAGGCCCGCGCGGACGCCAAGCCCGAGGCCGCCGAGCCCGGCCGCAAGGCCTCCCCCGGCGCCCCGGGGGCCTATGAGTCCAAGGGCTCCGAACCGGGCGGCAAGCTCGACGAGAAGCTGTAAGCCCGGCCCAGCCTGCCGCGCCGCCGCCCCGCCAACGTCCCGGGGGCATCGGGCAACCCGCTCGATTGTTTGAGGGTTTTCCAGGTGCCGGCAGTTGCGCGGCCGCCGCGACCCCCCTATATATCGCGGGAACCCGCCGGATTGCGGGATTCCCGCCATCGTCGCGGGTTTTATGGGATTATCGAAGGGGCTGCCCGCGGCCGCCCTGAGAGGGGCCGCCGGAAGCCGCCAGCGAAGGATGAGGACAACATGGCAAAGGTAATCGGCATCGACCTCGGCACCACCAACTCGTGCATCGCCCTGATGGAGGGCAAGACCGCCAAGGTCATCGAGAATTCGGAAGGCATGCGCACCACGCCCAGCATGGTCGCCTTCACCGAATCGGGCGAGCGCCTGGTCGGCCAGTCGGCCAAGCGCCAGGCGGTGACCAACCCGGAAAAGACGCTGTTCGCGATCAAGCGCCTGATCGGCCGGCGCTACAACGATCCGATCACCGAGAAGGACAAGAAGCTGGTCCCCTACAAGATCGTCAAGGGCGACAACGGCGACGCCTGGGTCGAGGTCGACGGCAAGAAGATGAGCCCGAGCGAGATCTCGGCCTTCGTGCTGCAGAAGATGAAGGAGACCGCCGCCAACTACCTCGGCGAGCAGCCGACGCAGGCGGTCATCACCGTTCCCGCCTACTTCAACGATTCCCAGCGTCAGGCGACCAAGGACGCCGGCAAGATCGCCGGCCTCGAAGTGCTGCGCATCATCAACGAGCCGACGGCGGCGGCGCTCGCCTACGGCATGGAGAAGAAGGAATCCGGCACCATCGCCGTCTACGACCTCGGCGGCGGCACCTTCGACATCTCGGTGCTCGAGATCGGCGACGGCGTGTTCGAGGTCAAGTCCACCAACGGCGACACCTTCTTGGGCGGCGAGGACTTCGACATGCGCATCGTCGATTACCTGGCGACCGAGTTCAAGAAGGAGCAGGGTATCGACCTCCGCAACGACAAGCTCGCCCTGCAGCGGCTGAAGGAATCGGCCGAGAAGGCGAAGATCGAGCTTTCGAGCTCGATGCAGACCGAGATCAACCTGCCGTTCATCACCGCCGACGCGGCGGGGCCGAAGCACCTCAACATCAAGCTGACGCGGGCGAAATTGGAAACCCTGGTCGAGGACCTGATCCAACGCACGGTGGAACCCTGCAAGAAGGCGCTCAAGGACGCCGGGCTGAAAGCCTCCGAGATCGACGAGGTGATCCTGGTCGGCGGCATGACGCGCATGCCGAAGGTGGTCGAGACGGTGAAGGACTTCTTCGGCCGCGAGCCGCACAAGGGCGTCAACCCGGACGAGGTGGTCGCCGTCGGCGCCGCCATCCAGGGCGGCGTGCTGAAGGGCGACGTCAAGGACGTGCTGCTGCTCGACGTCACGCCGTTGAGCCTCGGCATCGAGACGTTGGGCGGCGTGTTCACGCGCCTGATCGACCGCAACACCACGATCCCGACGCGCAAGGGCCAGATCTTCTCGACCGCCGAGGACAACCAGACCGCGGTCACTATCCGCGTCTTCCAGGGCGAGCGCGAGATGGCCGCCGACAACAAGCTGCTGGGGCAGTTCGACCTCGTCGGCCTGCCGCCGGCGCCGCGCGGCATGCCGCAGATCGACGTCACCTTCGACATCGACGCCAACGGCATCGTCAACGTCTCGGCCAAGGACAAGGCCACCGGCAAGGAGCAGCAGATCCGCATCCAGGCCTCGGGCGGCCTCACCGACGCCGACATCGACCGCATGGTCAAGGAGGCCGAGGAGCATTCCGCGGAGGACAAGAAGCGCCGCGAGCTGGTCGAGGCCCGCAACCAGGGCGACGCGCTGATCCACGTCTCCGAGAAGAACCTCAAGGAATTCGGCGACAAGGTCTCCGACACCGACAGGAAGGAGATCGAGGACGCCATCGCTTCGCTGAAGGAGGCGTTGAAGGGCGACGACCACGACTCCATCAAGTCGAAGGCCGAGACCCTGGCCCAGGTTTCCATGAAGCTCGGCGAGGCCATGTACAAGGCGAGCCAGGCGGAAGCCGCGGCCAAGGAAGCGCAAGGCGGCGACGGCGGCGCCAAGGGCGACCAGAAGCCCGGCGGCGAGCCCGAGTCCAAGGTCGTCGACGCCGACTTCGAAGAAGTGGACCCGGAAAGCGACTCCGAGAAGGACGCCGACTTCGAGGACTCAGGAAAAGGCGGCAAGTCGGAGAAGAAGAAAAAGGCAAACTGATCGCGCCCCTCCGGCCGGGACGGGCGACCCTTAGCCCCGTCCCGCCGGCGGACCCGCCCGACGATCGCCAAGCTCCCCGAGGTCCCTTGCGATGGCCAAAGAAGACTATTACGCCACCCTCGGCGTCAAAAAAGGCGCCAGCGCCGACGACATCAAGAAGGCGTACCGCAAGCTGGCCATGAAGTTCCACCCGGACAGGAACCCGGGCAACAAGACCGCCGAGAAGAAATTCAAGGACCTTTCCGAGGCCTACGAGGTCCTGAAGAACGACCAGAAGCGCGCCGCCTACGACCGCTTCGGCCACGCCGCCTTCGACCAGTCGGCCGGCGGCGGCCCGGGCGGGCCGTTCGGAGGCTTCGGCGCCGGCTTCGGCCAGGGCTTCGCGTCGGGCTTCGCCGACATTTTCGACGAGATGTTCGGCGACGTCGGCAGCACCCGCCGTCGCGGCGGCGACACCGGCGCCCGCGGCGCGGATTTGCGCTACAACATGGAAGTGTCGCTCGAGGACGCTTATCGCGGCCGCAAGACCGAGATCCGCGTGCCGACCTCGGTTCCGTGCGGCGACTGCAAGGGCTCCGGCGCCGCCGGCGGCGCCAAGCCGGTCACCTGCGGCACCTGCGCCGGCGTGGGGCGGGTGCGCTCGCAGTCGGGCTTCTTCACCGTCGAGCGCACGTGCCCCGCGTGCGGCGGCCGCGGCGAGGTGATCAAGAACCCCTGCCGCACCTGCGGCGGCCAGGGCCGGGTGCACCGGGAGAAGCAGCTCTCCGTCAACATCCCGCAAGGCGTCGAGGACGGCACCCGCATCCGCTTGGCCGGCGAAGGCGAGGCGGGCTTGCGCGGCGCGCCGCCGGGCGATCTCTACATCTTCCTTTCGATCAAGCCGCACCGCTTCTTCCAGCGCGACGGCGCCGACATCTACTGCCGGGTGCCGATCCCGATGACCACGGCGGCGCTCGGCGGCGTCATCGAGGTGCCGACGGTGGAGGGAACGCGCGCCCGCGTCACCATCCCCGAGGGCACGCCGACCGGCCATCAGTTCCGCCTCAAGGGCAAGGGCATGAGCGTGCTGCGCTCGGCCGCCCGCGGCGACATGTTCGTGCAGGCGATGGTCGAGACGCCGGTCAATCTCACCGACAAGCAGAAGGAGCTGCTGCGTCAGTTCGAGGGCGAATCCTCGACCGAGCGCACCAGCCCCCAGGCCCACGGTTTCTTCGGCAAGGTCAAGGAGCTGTGGGAGGACCTGAAGGAATAGGAGCTGGCCCCGACCCCAGCTGTCGAACCTCGGTTCGACCCCGCCCGCCGCCCCCGGCATTTTCCCCCTCACGCCTGCTCAAACCGTCATTCCCGCGAAAGCGGGAATCCAGTTTTATCAAAGGCCTGGACCCCCGCTTGCGCGGGGGTGACGATATCGTACAAACGACAGGTCGTTTGTCGCGCTGCTGTCGCCGAAAGGGCTGTTCCCGCCGTCCGGCTGGTTTATTGTTG
>JACPJY010000106.1 GCA_016187325.1 Rhodospirillales bacterium
AATCGAGGTACGACGACCGCATTTCGTCGACGATCGATACCTGCGTGACGTAGGAATCGGATGCCGAGGGGGCGGCCGGATCGTCGGGTGTCGTCAAGCGGATTATCCTGTATTTTCAGGGGCCTGGATGGCCCCCGCCGGGACCGTTCCGAGGCCCCCTCCGGAACGTTGAAATGTAGCATTTTTCGCACCCGCTAACAACCGAATGCGGCGGTCTTTCGGGGCGATTTTCGGGGCCTGTTTCAGGGCCGTTTGGCGGCCCATCTTGACAGCCGATTGCGGCCTTTCGCGGACCCTCAGTGGGCGACGAGGCGGTCGGGCGGGAAGTGTACGGTGACGGTGGTGCCCTTGCCGACCTCGCTTTCGATCACCAGCCGGCCGCCCTGCAGCTCGGTCAACGACTTCGCCAGCGACAGCCCGAGGCCGGTGCCGTCATGGCGGCGGGTGGCGATCGGCGCCACCTGGGCAAACGGCTTCAATACCTCCGGGATGTTCTCGGGCGCGATGCCGATGCCGGTGTCGGCGACGAAGAAATCGAGGCCGCCGTCGCCCGCCGGGCGGGTACCGATCTCGACCCGGCCCTCCGGCGGCGTGAATTTCACTGCGTTGGATAGCAGATTGAGCAGCACCTGCTTCAGCCGCCGCCCGTCGGCGCGTAGTACCGGCGGCCAGTTGTCGCCGTCGACCTTCAGCGACACCCGCGCCTTGTGGGCGCGCTCGCGCATCATGCGGGCGCAGGTAAGCACGGTCTCGCGGACGTCGACGTCCTGCTCGACGATGTCCATCTCGCCGACCTCGATCTTGGAGACATCGAGGACGTCGTTGATCAATCCCAGCAGGTGGCGGCCGGATTCGTAGATGTCAGCGGCGTACTCGTCGTATTTGCGGTTATGACCCTTGCCCAGCAGCTTGTCCTTGATTACCTCGGAAAAACCAATGATCGAATTCAGGGGCGTGCGCAGCTCGTGGGAGATGTTAGCCAGAAACTCGGACTTGGCGCGGTTGGCCATTTCGGCAGCCTCCTTGGCCTTACGCAAGTCTTCCTCTGCCTGCTTGCGGGCACCGATATCGCGCGCCACCACCAACGACGCGGGCTTGCCCTGGAACAGGAAGGGCGTACTGACGGATTCGGCCTCGACAACCCCGCCGTCAAGCCTGACGAACTTCCTCTCGATCGGGGGCGTGCGCTGTTTCCCCTTGACCACGCTTTTCACCCGCTGCTGCACACTCTCCCAATGGTCCGGATGGATGATGTCCTTGAGCGGACGACCGATCAGTTCCTTGGGCGAGTGGGCGCCGAGAAATTGCGCGCCAGCCGGGTTGACGAACACCAGCCTGCCGTCGCAATGGGCGTAGATCACGTCCGGACAGATTTCGACGAGATTGCGATAGCGCTCCTCGCTTTCGCGCAATTCCTCCTCGGCCTGCCGATACTCGGTGACGTCGGTGCCGGTGCCGCGGTAGCCTCGGAACGTGCCGTCGTCGGAAAACACCGGCCGACCGCTGATGCGGATGTGGCGCCTGTGGCCGTCGTCCGCGACGATCGAATACTGGAAATTGCGGAACGGCCGCCGCGTGTCGATGTCCTCGAAATGCCGGCGCCAAGCGTCGTCGTCGGAAGCGGCGGCGAATTCGCCGCGGGTCTTGCCGATGATGTCGGTAGGCGCAATCGAAAACAGTTCGTAGAAGCGCGGCGACAAATAAGTGAAACGCAGGTCCCCGTCCATCTCCCAGATCCAGTCGCCGGAGATTTCGGCGATGTCCCGAAAGCGGGCGCCGCTGTCGCGTAGCGCCGCCGTCCGGGCCCGTACCTGGTAGCGAAGCGTTACGGCGGCGATCAGCGTCATGATCAAAGCAATGGCAGCGAGCGCCGCGCCCCAGATCAGCCATTGCGGGAGCTCGGTCGCGGGCGGTCCTTCCAGCCAGCGCTTGACGGAGCGGTCGTAGGCCGACATTGGGTCGACACGGGCGGCCGCCAAGTAGCGGTCGATGGCCTCCAACAGGTCGCGGTTCCTGCCCTTCGGCGCCGCGTAGCGGACCTCGGTCGGGTTGAACACCACCGGCGTCGGCGCCAGCCCCAGCGCCGGCGCCTGTCCTTTGCCGAAGGTGCGGCTGACGACGCCGGCATCGGCCTTGCCTTCGGCGACCAGCGCCAGTACTTCGCGAAAATCCGGCGTCATCAACAGTTGGAGGTCGACCCCGAATTGGCGCGCCAACTGCCTCAGCACCGGAGTGTGCACTGAGCGCTCGCTGACGGCGACGCGCTTGCCGTGGAGATCGGGCAGTGACGAAATGTGCGCGCCGGAGCGGGTGTAGACCACCGCCCAGTTGTTGACGAGCCGTTCCGCCGACATCTCGAACTGGATCTCGCGCTCGGCGGAATGGGCGACGCCCTCGAGCAGGTCGATCTCGCCCCGCTCCAGCTTCTGCAGCAACTCCGACCAAGTGCCGGTCACCCGCGTCAGCCGCCAGTTGTGCGCCGCCGCCACCGCGTCGAGCACGTCGACGGAGACGCCGGCCCAGTCGCCGTCGCCGTTGCGGAAGGAGATCGGCCGCTCGCCTCCCGAGCCGACGATCACGACGCGCTGCTGGGCGACGGCGGTCGCCGGCAACACGGCGCAAGTGCCTATGATTGCAACCACCGCGCACGCGATCGCCGGCGCCGACGCCACGCGCCATCGTCGCGCCCGGAGCCACGGGTACCGGGGCGAACACAAAGCCATGCCCTTAAAATATCACGTTTTTTCGGGCTTAAAACGGCTTTTCAGCAAGCCCGCGTGTGCACCGCCACCGGAGCCTGAGTCGCGGCGGTGGCGATGGCCCGGCAACCGGGAAACCCCCGGTTGCCAAAACGCCGTTCAGAACGGGATTTCGTCGTCGAGCTCGCCGCCCTTGCGGCCGCCGCCCTTGCCTGCCCCGCCGCCCTGGGCGCCACCCGGGGCGCTGCCCGAGGATGCGCCGGCGTCGGGGCTTTCCCAGTCGGGTGGCTCGCCGCCGCCGTTGCCGGCGTTGGCGTCACGGCCGCCGCCACGGCTGTCGAGCATGGTCAGCTCGCCACGGAAGCGCTGCAGCACCACCTCGGTGGTGTAGCGCTCGTTGCCGTCGTTGCCGGTCCACTTGCGGGTCTGCAACTGGCCCTCGACGTAAACCTTGGAGCCCTTCTTCAGGTACTTCTCGGCGACGTCGGCCAAGCGCTCATTGAAGATCACCACCCGGTGCCATTCGGTCTTCTCGCGCGGCTCGCCGGTGGTCTTGTCCTTCCAGCGCTCCGAGGTGGCGACCGAGAAGTTGACGATCTTGTCGCCGGCCTGGGTGTAGCGCATCTCCGGGTCGCGCCCGAGGGTGCCGCCGATAATGACTTTGTTGATCGAGCCGGCCATGGCCCTCCCCTTTTCTGCTGCTGCGTGTCGCGCGTCGCGCTCGGCGGCGCGGTGTCCGGATTTCCGCCACTCTACCTGCGCCTCCCGGCGCCGGCCAGGGGCCGGCCCGGTGGAACCCGGGGATAACCGGGCGTCGTCAGCGATCGATCATTGTGCCGGCCGGGCTTCGGCATGTCAAG
>JACPJY010000107.1 GCA_016187325.1 Rhodospirillales bacterium
GACAGGCAAGCGGTACCTCTCGGTGGACAGCCACATCCGGATGATGGCGGCGAGCCAGCCATTCATCACGGGTGCGATCTCGAAGACCATCAACATGCCGAACAGCGCCACCGTCGAGGACTGCAAGCAGGCCTATATGCTGTCGTGGCGGCTGGGGCTGAAGGCCAACGCGCTTTACCGCGACGGCTCGAAGCTGTCGCAGCCACTATCGTCGTCGCTGTTGGCCGATGTCGACGTAGAAGAGGCCGACGACGTGGTCCAGCAGATCGTCGCGGCGCCGGCAGCGCAGCGCGCCGAGATCGTCGCAGAGCGCATCGTCGAGCGCATCGTCGAGCGCGTCGTCGCTGAGCGCCGGCGCCCGCCGCATCGCCGCAAGGGCTATACGCAGAAGGCGGTCGTCGGCGGTCACAAGGTGTACTTGCGCACCGGCGAGTTCGAGGACGGCAAGCTGGCCGAGATTTTCATCGACATGCATAAGGAAGGCGCCGCCTTCCGGTCGCTGATGAACAACTTCGCCATCGCCATCTCGATCGCGCTGCAGTATGGCGTGCCGCTGGAGGAATTCGTCGACTCGTTTACCTTCACCCGGTTCGAGCCGTCGGGCAT
This sequence comes from Rhodospirillales bacterium, assembly GCA_016187325.1. GTDB lineage: Bacteria > Pseudomonadota > Alphaproteobacteria > Rhodospirillales > Casp-alpha2 > JACPJY01. Next base: position 607 of record JACPJY010000107.1, read on the forward strand.
CGTCACCGGCAATGACTCGATCAAGATGGCAACGTCGATCCTGGACTACATGTTCCGCGAGCTCGCCGTCAGCTACCTTGGCCGCAACGACCTTGCTCACGTCGCTCCGGAAGACCTCGCTCCCGACAGCATCGGTATCGGCGCCAAGGAAGGCAGACCGCTGGCCGTCGCCGACCCGGCAATGGAAGTGGTTCGCAGTGTCGCCAGCCAAGGCTATGTGCGCGGTAACTTCCTGGTCATCAAGGGCAACAAGGGCAATGGCCAGGCGGTGGCCAGCGCCGGCGGCCAGCAGGTGGTGCAGCCGATGGGTCAGCCGGGCGTCGCCACCGGCGCAGTTGCCGTCTCAAGCCTAGTGGTCGAGACCACCGAGGCGCGTTTCGACTACGTCCGCGAGGCCAAGATGAAGGGCTACGAGGGCGATCCCTGCGGCGAGTGCGGGAATTTCACATTGGTCAGGAACGGCACCTGCATGAAGTGCCAGACCTGCGGCTCAACGAGCGGATGTTCGTGATGAGCGGATTTTCGATGGATCCTCCCTGGGAAACTTGGGGCACGTGCTGGGGGCCCTCCCTGGCACGTGCCCCGCTCTTTTTCTCAGGAATCCACGTTCGCATAGGCGGCCCCGGGCGCTGAACGGGCGGGTAAAAACGCTGCCGAGGCGCCGCCCAAGGGCCGAGACCAACCCGCGATAGCGCTCCCCCTCGCAGCTACGACATCAACCCCGGGCCGGAACCCATCTGGCCCTGGTGTGTATATGCACCCAAAAATAGTCGACAACGTCCGCAGTCGCCTTTAGTCTGTGGCGGTCGAACCGGCGGAGACCGGTCGGCAGAGGTTGCGGGCGCCTTCATTCTTCGCCCCGCGCCGGGTGGTGTGCCCTCGGGGAAAACGCGACATCGTTGGGTGGTAGTTTTTCGGGAGCCTCGAATGGCCAAGAAGAAGAAGTTGAGCTTTTACCTCGTCGACGACGACCCGGTCGTCCTCGAGGCCATGGCGAAGCTGTTGAAAGACGCCGGAAACTCGGTGACGATCAGCCACAAGAGCGCCGGCATCCTCGGCGACATCGCCCGCAAGAAGCCGGATTGCGTGATCAGCGATTTGATGATGCCCGAGGTCGACGGCCTGCAGCTGTGCGCCGCGGTGCGCGCCCATAAGGCCTTGAAGAACACCAAGTTTATCGTCGTCTCGGCCAAGGCCTACGAATTCGACCAGAAGCGCTCCTACGAGTTCGGGGCGCACGGCTACATCCGCAAGCCCGTCAACCCGGACACTTTCATCGACAAGATCCGCCGCATCTTCGACGACCACATCGACATGCGGTTCTGGGGCGTGCGCGGCACGCTGCCGGTATCGGGCCCGAACGCGCTCAGGTACGGCGGCAACACCTCGTGCGTGACCCTGGAATTCCCGCGCCAGCAATTCTTTGTCTTCGATTGCGGCAGCGGCATCAAGAACCTCGGTGACTGGCTGAAGGCCCAGAACCGCAAGCGCGTCAGCTTCAAGATCTTCATCTCTCATCCGCACTGGGACCACATCAACGCCTTCCCGTTCTTCGGGCCGCTTTACCAGCAGGGCAACGATGTCGAAGTGCTGGGCGCCAACCAGGGCGACATCTCCATGCGTCAGATCGTTTCGGCGCAGATGGAAGGAGTCTATTTCCCGATCACGCTCTCCGAGTTCGCCGCCCGGGTCTACTTCCACGACTTGGAGGAGCAGACGTTGCAGGTCGACGGCATCACGGTGAAGACGAAGCTCCTCAGCCACCCCGGCAAAGCCCTGGGCTACCGGGTCGAGTACAACGGACGGGCGGTCTGCTACATCACCGACAACGAGATGTTCGTCGAGACCAGCGACTTCTACGACCCGCACTACGAGAAGCGGCTGGCCGAGTTCGTCGCCGGCGCCGATGCGCTGATCACCGACACCACCTACACCGACGAGGAATACAAGACCAAGGAAGGCTGGGGCCATTCGTGCGTCAGCAAAGTGGTCAACCTGGCCGACATGGCCGGCGTCAAGAACCTATACCTGTTCCACCACGACCCGGACCAGTTCGACGACGACATCGACCGCAAGCACGAAACGGCGATGGGGATGCTGAAGAAGCGCAACTCCAAGACCAAGTGCCTGGCGCCGCGCGAGGGTCAGGCGTTCAAGGTCTGAGCGCCGCTTCCCGACCGCCCCCCCCCTCTCCCTCGCCGCCGCCCTAGGAACCCGCACCCCGAAATCCAACCAGGAGCCCCGCCATGCCCGGAACCATCGACGCCCGCCTCAAGCTTCTCGGCATCGAATTGCCGCAGGCGCCAAAGCCGGCCGCCAACTACGTGCCGTTCGTGATCGTGGGCCCGTTGGTGTTCTGCGCCGGCCAAGTGCCGGTGTGGAACGGCGAGGTGCGCTACAAGGGCCGGCTCGGCGAAGGGCTCGGCGTCGACGACGGCTACCAGGCGGCGCGGCTGTGCGGCCTCAACCTGATCGCCCAAGTCAAGGCGGCGGCGGGCGGCGACCTTGATCGCGTCAAGCGAGTGGTGAAGCTCGGCGGCTTCGTCAGCAGCGCGGCTAGCTTTGCCGACCA
>JACPJY010000108.1 GCA_016187325.1 Rhodospirillales bacterium
ATCGGCGTCGGTTCCATCAAGGCGAAACTGGACACGGGGGCAAGAACATCCGCGCTGCACGCCTTCAACATCGAAACCTACTGGTCGAACGGCGAGCTGTGGGCGCGCTTTTTCGTTCATCCGTATCAAGAGAATGACGCCAAGGAAATTGCCTGCGACGCCAGGATCGAGGACATCCGGATCGTCAGCAACCCGGGCGGCCGGCGGCAAAGGCGCCTGGTCATCCGCACCGACATCCGTCTCGGCGACGAGACCTGGCTGATCGACCTTAGCCTCACTGACCGCGACGAGATGGGGTTCCGATTGCTGATCGGACGTACGGCCATGCACGGCAACCTGATCGTCGATCCCGACCACTCGTATTTGCTGGGCAAGCGCAAGCGGAAGAAAAAGAAGAAAAAGAAAAAACATAAACTCAAGGAACGCAAGAAAGCAAAAAAGGCGAAAAAAATCAAAATGTCGAAATGGTCGAGAAAGCCAACGGGCTTCGCCCGCCTGATCACCTAGGGGCTGGAGAGAACGGTCGTGAAAAAGCCAAGCGGCGACGCGGACAAGGAAACCAAAAGGCGGCCCATGAGGATCGTCATGCTGGCCCGCAATCCCAACCTTTACTCGCACCATCGCCTGGTCGAGGCGGCGACCTCGCGCGGCCACGTGATCCAGGTGATTAACACTCCTCGTTGCTACATGAACATCACGTCCCACCACCCGCAGGTGTTCTACCAGGGCGAGCCGATCGAGAACGTTGACGCAGTGATCCCGCGCATCGGCGCCTCGATCACCTTCTACGGCGCCGCCGTCGTCCGCCAGTTCGAGATGATGGGCGTCTGGTGCCTGAATGAATCGGTGGCCATCGTGCGCTCCCGCGACAAGCTCCGCTCGTTGCAGATTCTGGCGCGCCACGGCATCGGCCTGCCGGTCACCGCGTTCGCCCACGAGACCCGCCGCGCCGACGAGCTGATCGACATGGCCGGCGGCACGCCGGTGGTGATCAAGCTCCTGGAGGGCACACAGGGCGTCGGCGTAGTGCTGGGCGAGACCCGCGATTCCGCAAAAAGCGTGATCCAGGCCTTCCGCGGCGTCAACGTCAACATCCTGATCCAGGAATACATCAAGGAGGCCGGCGGCGCCGACATCCGCTGCCTAGTGGTCGGCGGCAAGGTGGTGGCGGCGATGCGCCGCCAGGGCCCGGAAGGGGAATTCCGCTCGAACCTGCACCGCGGCGGCTCGGCGACCAAAATCCGGATCACGCCGGAGGAGCGCTCGACCGCGGTACGTGCGGCGCGGCACCTCGGCCTCAACATCTGCGGCGTCGACATGCTGCGTTCGAACCACGGACCGGTGGTGATGGAGGTCAATTCCTCGCCTGGGCTGGAGGGCATCGAGACCGCCACCGGCGTCAACGTCGCCGGCAAGATCATCGAATTCATCGAGACGCACGCGATGCCCAACAAGACCAGAACCCGGGGGAGGGGCTGACCCATGCAGACGGAACTCGAGATCGGCGGCGTCACCGTCGTTCCGGGGTCGCGGACGACTATCAACCTGCCGGTACCGAACCTGTCGACCGCGGCGCCGATGACCATTCCGGTGCAGGTCATCCACAGCCGCCATGCGGGGCCCAGGCTTTTCGTGTGCGCGGCGCTGCACGGCGACGAGATCAACGGCGTCGAGATCATTCGCCGGTTGATGCGGCTCAGCATCCTGCGCCGCCTGCATGGCACGCTGATCGCGGTGCCGATCGTCAATGTCTTCGGGTTCGTCGCCCAGGAACGTTATCTGCCGGACCGCCGCGACCTCAACCGCTCATTCCCGGGCTCGTCGAAAGGATCGCTGGCTTCGCGCGTCGCCAACCTGTTCGTCCAGGAGATCGTCGCCCAAGCCACCCACGGTATCGACCTCCACACCGGCGCCATCCATCGCACCAACTACCCGCAGATCCGCGCCGACCTCGACGATCCGGAGACGCACCGGCTGGCGGTGTCGTGCGGGGTGCCGCTCCTGATCAACGCCGGCCTGCGCCAGGGCAGCCTGCGCGAAACCGCCGGCCGCTATGGCGTGCCGGTGATGGTCTACGAGGCCGGCGAGGCGCTGCGCTTCGACGAAGACTGCATCCGCATGGGGGTGACCGGGGTGGTCAACCTGATGCGGGCACTCAACATGCTGCCCCATGTGCACGGCCCGGTGAAGGGACCGAAGCCGTTGTGGATCCGGTCCTCGAGCTGGGAACGGGCGCCGATCAGCGGCGTATTTCGCGCCACCACCGAGGTCGGCGCGGTGGTTACCCGCGGCAAGAAGCTGGCGGTGATATCGGATCCCTTCGGCGACAACGAGGTCACCGTAAAGGCGCGCAGCGACGGCGTCATCGTCGGCCGCGCCATGCTGCCGGTGGTCAACGAGGGCGACGCGCTCTTCCACCTCGGCCACACCACCGGCACCAAGGCGGCCGCCTATATGCTGGATGCCTACGACCGCAACGAGGACTACCACGACGAGGCGACCTCCGAGATGAAGGAGGAGCCGCCGATCGTTTAAGCCGTTACGGCATTGGCCGCGAAAAAAAGGGGCCGCCGAGGCGGCCCCGAGTCGGACTCCCTGGGAGGAGAGCGGAGGAGAGCGGAGGAGAGCGGAGGAGAGCGGAGGAGAGCGGAGGAGAGCGGAGGAGAGCGGAGGAGAGTGGAATCGAATGGCCGTGCTGGCGTCGGCCGTGTCCGGGCGGTCGGCCGTCGCCCGGGGCTGGCGCCGCTAGCGCAGATAACGGGGAGGCTGCCGGTATACGACGACCACCTGGCCTCGGAAGCCGAACCCGAGAATCGCCGCCACCCGGCGCAAGAAGAACTCGAACTGTTTCATTGTGCGTCTCCCGTAGGACCGGAGTTGCCTCGAACCCGTCAGCGCATAAAACAGGGCCTTAGTGACTTTTGCTTGCCCGAATTGTGACTTTCTTGTGATGATTTCGTCCCAACAGGGAGAATTCTTCCGATGGCCATCCGAACCACCGCCCGGCCGACCGCGAAAGGGACATCCGCGTCCTTCGTCACCCATCTCGAGTGCTCGGCCACCGGCGAGCGCCACCCGGCCGGCGCGCTGCACGGCCTGTCCAAGGCCGGCGCGCCGCTGCTCGCGCGCTACGACCTGAAGCGCCTCGCCCGCGCTGTCGACAAGGCCGCCATCGCCCGCCGCCCGGCCGACATGTGGCGCTACCGGGAATTCCTGCCGCTTGGGCCGGCCGAGCCGGTCAGCCTTGGCGAGGCGATGACGCCGCTGGTGCCGATGCCGGCCCTTGCCAAACGTTTGGGCGTGGCCGAGGTGCTGATCAAGGACGAGGGCCACCTGCCGACCGGCTCGTTCAAGGCCCGCGGCATGGCAGTAGCCGTCAGCATGGCGCGCGCCCTCGGCGTCTCGGCCATCGCCATCCCGACCGCCGGCAACGCCGGCGCGGCGCTCGCCGCCTATGCCAGCCGCGCCGGCATCGACAGTTACGTGTTCACGCCGGCCGACACCCCGGAAGTGACGGCGAGCGAGATCGCCTATTACGGCGCCAAGGTGTGGCGCATCGACGGCCTAGTCGGCGACTGCGCGCGTATCGTCGCCGAAGGGACGCGGGAAAAAGGCTGGTTCGAGTTCACGACGCTGAAGGAGCCCTATCGCGTCGAGGGCAAGAAGACCATGGGGCTCGAGATGGCCGAGCAGCTCGGCTGGCGGCTGCCCGACGTGATCTTCTATCCGACCGGCGGCGGCGTCTGCCTGATCGCCATGTGGAAGGCGTTCCAGGAGCTCGCCGAAATCGGCTGGCTCGAAGGTCCGTTGCCGCGCATGGTGGCGGTGCAGTCGACCGGCTGCGCGCCGATCGTCAAGGCGTTCGACGCCGGTGAGCCGACCGTCGCCGAGCCGTGGGCCAAGGTCACCACCGACATCCACGGCGTGCGGGTGCCGAACCCGCTCGGCGGCGCCTTGGTGCTCGACGTGCTCTATCAATCCGGCGGCTTCGGAACCGCCGTCGACGACGCGGCCGTTCATGCGACGCGCGCCCGCCTCGCCGCCGAGGACGGCCTGCACCTCTGCCCCGAGGGCGCCGCCACCGTGGTGGCCTTGGAGCAGGAGCGGGCCGCCGGCCGCGTCAAGGCGGGCGATCGGGTAGTGCTGTTCAATTCCGCCAGCGGCCTGAAATCGCCGATGCCGCCGATGACGCGCCGGCTCGCGTCCGGCGACGTCGATTATTCAAAATTGTAGATTGCGGCCCCGGCCCGCGGGCCGGGGCAGCCCGGCACCGCTCACACCACGACGAGCTTGATCTCGCCGACGCCGTCGACGCCGCCTTCGAGGATGTCGCCCTTCTCGACCGCGCCGACGCCCGCCGGCGTGCCGGTGAAGATCAGATCGCCGGCCTTGAGCTCGAACTGGGTCGAAAGATGCGCGATGATCTCCGGCAGCTTCCAGATCATCTGCTTGATGTCGCCGTCCTGGCGGATCTTGCCGTTGACGCTGAGCCAGATGTGGCCGGACTTCGGGTGCCCGACGACGCTCGCCGGACACACCGGCCCCATCGGCGCCGAATGCTCGAACGCCTTGCCGATGTCCCACGGCTTGCCGGCTTTCTTCACCTCGCCCTGCAGGTCGCGTCGCGTCATGTCGATGCCGACGGCGTAGCCCCACACCAGGTCCATCGCCTTCTTCTCGGAAACGTCGCTGCCGCCGGCGCCGAGCGCGGCCACCAGCTCGATCTCGTGGTGCACGTTCTTTGACAGCGGCGGGTACGGGAACTTGGCGTTGTCCTTCGGCCCCGACGGCAGGATGTTGTCGGGGAACTTCTGGAAGAAGAACGGCAGCTCGCGGTCCGGGTCGTGGCCCATTTCTCGGGAATGCTCGGCGTAGTTGCGCCCGACGCAATAAAGCCGGTGCACGGGGAAGCGGTCCTTGGTGCCGTTGACGGCGACGGCGGGCACCGGGCATTGCGGGATGACGTAGGCCATGGGCGTGTCGACTCCGTTCTTTGAATGTCGGGATGAGGGGGGATTGTAGCGGCCGCCCCGGGGGTCCGACCACGACAATTTTTCGTGCCGGCGGCGACCAAGGCCGATACCCGGCGGGGCCCGCAAACCGCCCTTTCGGGCCGGGGCAAATCTGCTAACCTGAGCCGTTTTACAAGGGGGAGCGGCGGGGCTATGAACGGCAACCATCCGGAAATCCGCGAGGCGGTGGCGGCGCTGTGCGCCGGCTTCCCCGGCGAATATTGGCGCAAGCTCGACCGCGAGCGGGCGTATCCGACGGAGTTCGTCAAGGCGCTCACCGACGCCGGCTATCTGGCGGTGCTGATCCCCGAGAAGTACGGCGGCAGCGGCCTCGGCATCTCGGAGGCGGCCGCCATCCTGGAGGAGATCCACAAATCCGGGTGCAACGGCGGGGCGTGTCACGCCCAGATGTACATCATGGGCACCGTGCTCCGGCATGGCTCGGAGGCGCAGAAACGAAAATACCTGCCGAAGATCGCCTCGGGCGAATTGCGCCTGCAGGCGTTCGGCGTCACCGAGCCGACCTCGGGCACTGACACCAGCCGCATCCGCACGACCGCGAAGCGCGACGGCAATAAATACGTCATCAACGGCCAGAAGGTGTGGACGTCGAGGGCCGAGCACTCGGATCTGATGCTGGTGCTGGCGCGCACCAACCCCCGCGAATCCGGCAACAAGCCGCACGAAGGCATCAGCGTGTTCCTCCTCGATATGCGCGAAGCCTTAGGCCACGGCCTCTCCATCAAGCCGCTGCGCGCCATGATCAACCACGCCACCACCGAGGTGTTCTTCGACGACCTCAAGGTGCCGGCGGAGAACCTGGTCGGCGAGGAGGGCCAGGGCTTCCGCTACCTGCTCGATGGACTGAACGCCGAGCGCATCCTGATCGCCGCCGAAGCGCTCGGCGACGCCCGCTGGTTCATCAACAAGGCGACGGCTTACGCCGGCGAGCGCCGGGTGTTCAACCGCCCGATCGGCCAGAACCAGGGCATCCAGTTCCCGATCGCCCGCGCCCACGCCGAGACGGAAGCCGCGAGCCTGATGACCGAAAAGGCGATCACACTGTTCGACGCCGGCGAGCCGTGCGGCGCCGAAGCCAACATGGCGAAGCTGTTGGCTGCCGACGCGTCGTGGCATGCCGCCGACATGTGCCTGCAGACCCACGGCGGATTCGGCTTCGCCGAGGAATACGACGTCGAGCGCAAGTTCCGCGAGACGCGGTTGTTCCAGGTGGCGCCGATCTCCACCAACTTGATCCTCAGCTACATCGCCGAGCACGTGCTCGGCCTGCCCAGGTCGTTCTAGCGGGACTGTCTCAGTTTGGCCTTTCTCCTTCGAGACGCCCCATCCCCTCATCCTGAGGAGCGCAGCGTCTCGAAGGATGAGGGGATGGGGCTCCTCAGGATGAGGCTAAACTGAGACACTACCATTCTAGCCACCGCTCTGACGCGGCTTCCGAACCGGCTTGTAAAGGACGAAGCTCGCCACGACCACCGCCACGAACAGGGTGTAGACGGCCGTGAACACCCAGCTTGGCGCCGAATAATAAAGCAGCCGGTCGAGCCAGTCGGCGATGAAGCCGGCTTGGTAGCCCTCGGCGCCGGCCTTGCGGCGAAGCGCGCTTTCCCAAACCGTCAGCGGGCACAACTCGCCCAGCCATTGCTGGACGACGACGAAGCCGATGACGGCGAGATGCGCGACGCGGAACAGAAAATTCCGCGTCCATCGCCAGGCGAGGCCCCAGCCGGCGAGGATCAGCGCCTGGCCGCCGACCACGAACAGCACGACCAGTGCGTGCGTTATGCCGATCGCGTCGGCCCACAAGCCAGGGTTCACGGCCCGCCTCCGTCGGTTGCCGGTGCCTTGCCGAGGCGTCGAGGATAACGCTTTTTTGGCCCGCCCGCGTGCGCTAAGGCTAGGCTGATGACCGTTGATCTCGAATACTTGCGCCGGTGGATCGGGCGCACCGAGGACGCCGCCGACCAGGTGACGGCGGCGCCGCTGGCCTGTTTGGCGACGACCCTCGACCGCGACGACCCGGAGCCTAGGCCCGGCGACCCGCTGCCGCCGGGAGGGCATTGGCTGTTCTTCCTGCCGCGCACCCGCCATTCCGACCTCGACGACAACGGCCACGCCAAGAAAGGCGGCTTCCTGCCGCCGGTGCCGCTGGAGCGCCGCATGTGGGCCGGCGGCCGCATCCGCTTTGTGGCGCCGCTGCGCGTCGGCGACGCCATCCGGCGCCATTCCGAGATCGCCGACGTCAAGGCCAAGGAAGGCAACAGCGGGCCGCTGGTGTTCGTGCTGGTCAAGCATACGATCGCGGGGCCGGCCGGCGTCGCCATC
>JACPJY010000025.1 GCA_016187325.1 Rhodospirillales bacterium
GCCCGGCGATCGCCGGCACCACGGTCGCGATGTCGAGATCGAGGGTGGCGGTGAACTCGGGCTCCGGCGTCGAGGCGTCGCGCCACAGGCCCTGTGCCTTGGCATAAGCCTCGACGAGCTTGGTCTGCGCCTTGTCGCGGCCGGTGAGTTCCAAATACTTGAGAGTCTCGGCGTCGACCGGGAAGTAGCCGCAGGTGGCGCCGTACTCCGGCGCCATGTTGGCGATCGTCGCCTTGTCGGCAAGCGACAGGTCGTCGATGCCGCTGCCGTAGAACTCGACGAACTTGCCGACCACGCCCTTCTTGCGCAGCATTTCGACCACGCGCAGCACCAGGTCGGTGGCGGTGGCGCCCTCGCGCAGCTTGCCGGTCAGCTTGAAGCCGACGACCTCGGGAATGACCATGGTGACGGGCTGGCCGAGCATCGCGGCCTCGGCCTCGATGCCGCCGACGCCCCAACCGAGCACGGAAAGCCCGTTGACCATGGTGGTGTGGCTGTCGGTGCCGACCAGCGTGTCGGGCATGGCGATGGTGCGCTTGCCCTCCTTCTCGGTCCACACGGTCTTGGCGAGGTACTCCAGGTTGACCTGGTGGCAGATGCCGGTGCCCGGCGGCACGACGGTGAAGTTGGTGAACGCGCTCTGGCCCCACTTGAGGAAGGTGTAGCGCTCGCCGTTGCGTTCGAACTCGCGCTTGATGTTCTTCTCCATGGCGTCCGGCGTGCCGGCGAAGTCGATGGTCACCGAGTGGTCGATCACCAGATTGCAGGTTGAGAGCGGATTGATCTTCTCCGGGTCACCGCCGAGCTTGGCCATCGCCTCGCGCATGGCGGCAAGGTCGACCACCGCCGGCACGCCGGTGAAGTCCTGCATCAGCACGCGCGCCGGGCGGAACGCGATCTCGTGGTCGGAGGTGCGCTTCTTGAGCCAGCCGGCCAGCGCCTTGCAGTCCTCGACGGTGACCGAGCGGCCGTCTTCATAGCGCAACAGGTTCTCGAGCAGCACCTTGAGCGAGCCGGGGAGCCGCGAGACGTCGCCGAGGCCGGCCTCCGCCGCCTGGAGAGAGAAATAATCGTAATCCTTGCCCGCGACCTTGAGGGTGCGGCGGGTCTTCAGGGTATCGTGGCCGGTGACAGACAAGGCTTCCTCCTCTCCCGGGTTTTGGGACCGTTTATCGAATGATTACACATTGCCCAGGTTTGTCCATACGCGGCGAAACCGGCGCCGGGTTTCGGGCGCGCCTTGCGGTCCGGCTTACGCTCGACCGCGATCGGTCCCGGGGCGGGCCCCGGGTGATCTCGTGGCGTTGCTGGGGCTGCCCCGTTTCGGGCCACTGGCGTTGCCCGCGTCACGTTTGCGTGAGGCCCGGGCGATCGATTATTTCGACTTGAGGTTCAAGGCGGTATATGGCTTTTTAGTGATCGCGCCGCCGGCCCGTTTTACTTGCCGGGAGGCCGGGGAACGCGGGCGGCGGCGCCAAAAATTGCCTAGTCGGATGACGCGATGCGTTCTCGGGGAGAGATGACGATGAGCGGCCAGGCGCCGGAAGCCGGGACCCTGGATACGATCCCGAAAATTCTCGTCGAGAACGCGCGGGTGCGCGGCGAAAAGCCCGCCAACCGCGAGAAGGATTTCGGCATCTGGCAGACTTGGAGCTGGGCCCAAGTCGCCACCGAGGTGCGGGCGCTGGCCTGCGGGTTCGTCACGCTCGGCCTGAAGCCCGGCGACAAGCTCGGCATCATCGGCGACAACCGGCCGCATCTCTATTGGGCGATGGTGGCCGCCCAGAGCATCGGCGCCGTCCCGGTGCCGGCCTATCAGGACTCGGTCGCCGACGAGATGCTGTACATCTTCGAACACGCCGAGGTCCGCTTCGCCGTCGTCGAGAACCAGGAACAGGTCGACAAGCTCCTTGAGATCAAGGACCGCGCGCTGCATCTTCAGACTATCATCTACGAGGAACCTCGCGGCCTGCAGCACTACGACCGGCCGTTCCTGCACCGCTACCGCGACGTCCAGGAGAAAGGCCGCGCCTTCGACGCCGCCAACCCGGGCTACTTCGACGACGCGGTCGCCCGCGGCAGCGGCTCCGACATCGCCACCATGCTCTACACGTCGGGCACCACCGGCCGGCCGAAGGGCGTGATGCTGAGCTTCGACAACATCGTGATCACGGCCCGCAACTCGATCGCCCAGGACGGCCTGACCGAGAACGACGAGATGCTGGCGTATCTGCCGATGGCGTGGGTCGGCGATAACCTGTACTCGGTCGGCCAGGCCTACGCCGCCGGGTTCTGCGTCAGCTGCCCGGAAAGCACCGAAACCGTGCTCGAGGACCTGCGCGAGATCGGTCCCACCTATTTCTTCGCGCCGCCCCGCATCTTCGAGAGCATCCTGACTACCGTGACCATCCGCATGGAAGACGCCGCCGCGATCAAGCGCAAGGCGTTCCACACCTTCATGGAGCACGCGCGGCGCGTCGGCACCCGCATCCTCGACGGCAAGCCGGTCGGGCTCATCGACCGGCTGCTCTACGCGGTCGGCCAGGTGCTGGTCTACGGGCCGTTGAAGAACGTGCTCGGGTTCTCGCGCATCCGCCTTGCCTACACCGCCGGCGAGGCGATCGGCCCCGACATCTTCGCGTTCTACCGTTCGCTCGGCATGAACGTGAAGCAGCTCTACGGCTCGACAGAGGCGTCGGTCTATATCACCACCCAGCCCGACGGCGACGTCCGGCCCGACACCGTCGGCCGGCCCGCCGACGGCGTCGAGGTCAAGATCACCGACGAGGGCGAGGTGATGTTCCGCTCGCCCGGCGTGTTCGTGGCCTATTACAAGAACGACGATGCGACGCGGGCGACCAAGACCGCCGACGGCTGGGTGCACACCGGCGACGCCGGCTACTTCACCGATGGGCAGTTGAAGATCATCGATCGCGCCAAGGACGTGGGCAAGCTCAACGACGGCACCCTGTTCGCGCCGAAGTACCTCGAGAACAAGCTGAAGTTCTTCCCCTACATCAAGGAGGCGGTGACCTTCGGACACGGCCGCGACTACGCGGCGGCGATCATCAACATCGACCTCGAGGCGGTGGGCGACTGGGCCGAGCGGCGCAACATCGCCTACACCGGCTACACCGACCTCGCCCGCCAGCGGCCGGTGTACGAGCTGGTGCGCGACTGCGTTGCCAAGGTCAACGCCGACCTCGCCAGGGACAGCCATCTCGCCGGCTCGCAGATCAAGCGGTTCCTGGTCCTGCACAAAGAGCTCGACGCCGACGACGGCGAGCTGACGCGCACCCGCAAGGTGCGGCGCTCGTTCGTCGCCGACAAGTACGGCCAGATCATCAAGGCGCTCTATTCCGGCACCGATCACTGCCCGGTCAAGGCCCTGGTCACCTTCGAGGACGGCCGCACCGCCACCATCGACGCCGATCTGCCGATCTGGGAGGCGCCGGGCGGCGCGGCGGCGGCCGCTCCGGCCCGGGCGGCGGAGTGAGGCGTTGGCATCCTCGATGAGCCCGCGCAACAAGATCGGCGACGTGCTGCTCGCCGTCGACGGCGTCAGCATCTCGTTCGGCGGCGTCCGGGCGCTCGACAAGGTCAGCTTCGACGTGCGCGCCCATGAGATCCTGGCGATCATCGGCCCCAACGGCGCCGGCAAGAGCTCGATGCTCAACTGCATCAACGGCTTCTACCACCCGCAGGAAGGCTCGATCACGTTCAAGGGCCAGCGGCGCCGGCAGATGCAGACCCACGAGGCGGCGCTTCAGGGCATCGCACGCACGTTCCAGAACATCGCGCTGTTCAAGGGCATGTCGACGCTCGACAACATCATGACCGGGCGCAACCTGAAAATGAAAAGGAACTTCCTGTGGCAAGCGCTTTACTTCGGCCCGGCGCTTCGGGAGGAGCTCGAGCACCGCGCCGTAGTCGAGAACGTCATCGACTTCCTGGAGATAGAATCGATCCGCAAGACCCCGGTCGGGCGGCTGCCCTACGGCCTGCAGAAGCGCGTCGAATTGGGGCGCGCGCTCGCCGCCGAGCCGGACCTATTGCTGCTTGATGAGCCGATGGCCGGCATGAATTACGAGGAGAAGGAGGACATGGTCCGCTTCATCCTCGACGTCAACGACGAGTTCGGCACCACCATCGTGCTGATCGAGCACGACATGAGCGTGGTGATGGACATCTCGGACCGGGTGGTGGTGCTCGACTACGGCCGCAAGATCGCCGAGGGGACGCCGGACCAAGTGCGCGTCAACCAGGACGTCATCGACGCCTACCTCGGCGTCGGCCACTGAGGAACGGGGAAGCTGTCGCATGGATCTATGGAATGTCCTGTTCGTGGCGCCGTTCGCCGACATGATCGGGAGTCCGCGGTTCCTGCTCGAGGTGATCATCGGCGGCCTGCTCACCGGCGTCATGTATTCGCTGGTGGCGCTCGGGTTCGTGCTGATCTTCAAGGCCTCCGGCGTGTTCAACTTCGCGCAAGGCGCGATGGTGCTGTTCGCGGCCCTCACCCTGGTCGGCCTGCTGGAGCACGGCGTGCAAGTCTTGTTCGCGCTTGCCGCCACCGGCATCATCATGGTGCTGCTGGCGATCGCGATCGAGCGGCTGATCCTGAGCCCACTGGTTAACCAGGAAGGCATTATCCTGTTCATGGCCACCATCGGACTCGATTTCGTGCTGCGCGGCGCCGGACAGATTGCCTGGGGTTCGAACGTCAAGCCATTGGACGTCGGCATCCCCGACAAGCCGTTCGAGGTCGCCGGCATCCTGCTCAACTCGTTCGACCTGTTCGCGGCCGCCATCGCCGCCGTGCTGGTCACCGTGCTGGCGGTGTTCTTCCAGAAGACCGGCGTCGGCCGCGCCTTGCGCGCCGTCGCCGACGACCACCAGGCGGCGCTCAGCGTCGGCATCCCGCTGCGCACGATCTGGGCCATCGTGTGGTCGGTGGCCGGGATCGTGGGGCTGGTCGCCGGCATCATGTGGGGCGCCAAGTCGGGGGTGCAGTTCTCGCTGTCGCTGATCGCGCTGAAGGCGCTGCCGGTGCTGATCCTCGGCGGCTTCACGTCGGTGCCGGGCGCCATCATCGGCGGCCTGATCATCGGCGTCGGCGAGAAGATCGCGGAAATCTACTGGGCGCCGCCGTTCGGCGGCGCCATCGAGAACTGGTTCGCCTATATGCTGGCGCTGGTGTTCCTGCTGTTCCGGCCGCAGGGGTTGTTCGGCGAGCGCATCATCGAAAGGGTGTGACGGCGATGCTTTACCGCGAAGCCGGGCAATTCAAGACCAGCTACGCCGCCGACCAGGCGATGTTCCCGATCATCCAGGACCGGGCGTTCATCGCGATGGTGCTGATCATCGCCTACGGGGTGGTGCCGTTCTGGGCCAACGAATACTGGTTGCAGGCGGTGATCATCCCGTTCCTGATCTTCGCGCTGGCCGCCGTCGGCCTCAATCTGCTCACCGGCTACGCCGGCCAGCTCAGCCTCGGCACCGGCGCCTTCATGGCCGTCGGGGCGTATGCCACCTACAAGATCACCACCATCTATCCCGACATCAACATCCTGGTGGTGTTTTTGATGTCGGGGCTGATCGCGGCGGGGGTCGGCATGGTCTTCGGCGTCCCGTCGCTCCGCATCAAGGGGTTCTATCTCGCGGTGGCGACGCTGGCGGCGCAGTTCTTCATCCAGTGGCTGTTCAACAAGGTCGGTTGGTTCTTCAACTACAACCCGTCGGGCACCATCATCGCGCCACCGCGCACCGTGTTCGGCGTCATGGTCGCCGGTCCCGAGGCGACGGCCCAGGTGCGCTATTTCGTGGCGCTGGTCTTCCTCACCGTCGGCACGGTGATCGCCAAGAATCTGGTGCGCGGCCGCGTCGGGCGCGCCTGGATGGCGATCCGCGACCGCGACATCGCCGCCGAGATCATCGGCATCCAGCCCTTGCAGACGAAGCTCTTGGCGTTCGGCATATCGTCGTTCTACTGCGGCGTCGCCGGCGCCCTGAGCGTGTTCCTGTGGCTGGGCAGCGCCGAGACCGAGGCGTTCGACATCAATGTCTCGTTCCAGGTGCTGTTTATGATCATCATCGGCGGACTCGGCAGCATCCTGGGATCGATCCTGGGTGCGGCGTTCATTACCCTGGTGCCGATCTTCCTCACCAACGCGCCGGCGTTGCTCAACATTCCGTTCCCGACCGATCTGTCGAAACACATCGAGGAGATCATCTTCGGCGGCCTGATCATCCTGTTCCTGATCGCCGAGCCCAACGGCATGGCGCGGCTGTGGCAGATCGGCAAGGAGAAGCTGAGGCGGTGGCCGTTCCCCTACTGACCCGGGGTGCGCCGCCGAGCGCGTTGGCGTGTCGCCGGCCGCGTGTTAATGTCGAAGGCGAAAAAACCAATGAGAAGCCGGCAACGGCCCGCTTAACCCAAGGGAGACCCATGACATGAAGTTCCGCACACTTTTCCTGGGCGTCGTCGGCGCTGCCGTCGGTGTGACCGGCATCGCCGGCGTCAAGGCCGCGTTCGCCGATGAGCAGTTCATCCCGATGCTGGTCTACCGCACCGGCCCTTATGCGCCGAGCGGCATCCCGGTGGCCAACGGCTTCAGGGACTATTACACCCTCGTCAACAAGCGCGACGGCGGCATCAACGGCGTCAAGATCGCGTTCGAGGAATGCGAGACCCAGTACAACACCAAGCTTGGCGTCGAGTGCTATGAGAAGCTGAAGGGTAAGGGTCAGACCGGCGCGTCGCTCATCAATCCGTATTCGACCGGCATCACCTACCAGCTGATCCCGAAGGCGCCGGTGGACAAGGTGCCGATCCTGTCCATGGGCTACGGCCAGACGGCGTCTGCCGACGGGCGGGTGTTCGAGTGGGTGTTCAACTTCCCGACCACCTATTGGAGTCAGGCCTCGGCCTTCATCAAGTACGTCGCCCACGAGGAAAAGGGCTACGACAAGCTGAAGGGCAAGAAGATCGTCCACATCTACCACAACTCGGCCTATGGCAAGGAAGCCAATCCGACGCTGGAGGCGCTCGCCAAGCGCTACGGCTACAAGCTGACGCTGCTCGCCGTCGACCATCCGGGCCAGGAGCAGAAGGCGACGTGGCTGCAGGTGCGCCGTCTTAATCCGGACTGGATCTTCATGTCCGGCTGGGGCGTCATGAACCAGGTCGCGGTCAAGGAGGCCGGCGGCATCAACTACCCGATGGAGAAATTCGTCGGCAACTGGTGGTCCGGCACCGACGCCGACGTGAAGCCCGCGGGCACCGGCGCCAAGGGCTACAAGTCGGCGACCTTCCACGGCGCCGGCAGCGGCTTCAAGGTGCACGCCGACATCCTCAAGCACGTCTACGGCGGCGACGCCGCGAAGGCGAAAGAGAACAACATCGGCGAGGTGCTCTACAACCGCGGCGTCGTCAACGCCATGTTCGGAGTCGAGGCGATCCGCACCGCCATGGGCAAGTTCGGCAACAAGGCGATGACCGGCGAGCAGGTGCGTTGGGGTCTCGAGAACCTGAACCTCACCAAGGCGCGGTTGAAGGAGCTCGGCATGGACGGCTTCACCGCCCCGGTGAAGGTGTCGTGCGCAGACCACGAAACGGGCGGCCCGGTGCTGTTCCAGCAATGGGACGGCAACGCGTGGAAGGTCATCGGCAAGCCGTTGTCGCCGATGGTTGACGTGGTGCGGCCGATGATCGAGAAGGCGGCCGCCGACTACGCCAAGGAAAACAAGATCACGCCGCGTAGCTGCTAGAACCATGACGTCGCAAAGCGGACGCCAAGAAGCCGCGGCGACCGACGCGGCGCGACCCCTCCTGACGGTCAACAACATCGAGGTCATCTACGACCACGTGATCCTGGTGTTGAAGGGGGTATCGCTGGAGGTTCCCGAGGGGGGCATCGTCGCCCTTCTCGGGGCCAACGGCGCCGGCAAGACGACGACGCTGAAAGCGATCTCGAACCTGCTCCGGGCCGAGCGCGGCGAGGTCACCAAGGGCTCCATCGAATGCATGGGCGAACGGGTCGACCGCCTCAGCCCCAACGACTTGGTGCGGCGCGGCGTCATCCAGGTTATGGAAGGCCGCCATTGCTTCGAGCACCTGACGGTCGAGGAGAACCTGCTCACCGGCGCCTACACCCGCCGCGACGGGCGGGCCAAGGTCCGTGCGGACCTGGAAAAGGTCTACCACTACTTCCCGCGCCTCAAGGAACGCCGCGACGCGCAGGCCGGCTATGCGTCGGGCGGCGAGCAGCAGATGACCGCCATCGGCCGCGCCTTGATGGCGAACCCGAAGATGATCCTTTTGGACGAGCCCTCGATGGGCCTCGCCCCGCAACTGGTCGAGGAGATCTTCGAGATCGTCGAGACCCTCAACAAAAAGGAAGGCGTCAGCATCCTGCTGGCCGAGCAGAACACCATGGCGGCGTTGAAGGTAGCCGACTACGGCTACATCCTCGAGAACGGCCGCGTCGTCATGGACGGCGAGGCCGAGGACTTGCGCCAGAACGAGGACGTCAAGGAATTCTATTTGGGCCTCAGCTCCAGCGGCCGCCGCAGCTTCCGCGACGTCAAGCACTACCGGCGCCGCAAGCGCTGGCTGTGACGGGCCTAGGGGCCGGCGGACGATGCTCGACAGCGAGTATTACGACGAGCTGGAGATCCGCGATCCCGAGGAACGCGAGCTGCAGCTGTTCGAGGCGTTCGGCCGCCACCTCGTCGCGGCGCGCGCGGATGCTCCCTATTTTGCCGAGCTGTTCAAGGACGTCGGCACCGGCGACGTGAAGACCCGCCGCGATCTGGAAAAGCTGCCGATCACCCGCAAGTCGGACCTGCACGAACTGCAGAAGAGGAAGCCGCCGTTCGCCGGCATGACGACGATTGCGACCGCCAACCTTAGGCGCATCTACCAGTCGCCGGGACCGACCTACGACGTCGAGGCCACCGGCAAGGACTGGTGGGGGCTCGGGCGGTCGCTGTACGCCGCCGGCGTGCGCCCCGGCGACATCGTCCACAACTCGTTCTCCTATCACCTGACGCCGGCGGCGATGATGGTGGAGGGCGGCGCCGAGGCGATCGGCTGCGCGGTGATCCCGGGCGGCACCGGGCACACCGACCAGCAGGTGCAGGCGATGGCCCACATCGGCGCCACCGCCTACGCCGGCACGCCGTCGTTCCTGAAGATCCTGCTCGACCGCGCGGGCGAGCTCGGCCTTGACGTGTCGAGCGTCACCAAGGCGATCGGCGGCGGCGAGGCGTTGCCGAAGGCGCTCAGGGACGAATTCGCCGTCCGCGGCGTTACCGCGCTCAACTGCTACGCGTCGGCCGACCTCGGGTTGATCGCCTACGAATCGAAGGCGATGCAGGGCCTGATCGTGGACGAGCGCCTGATCATCGAGATCGTTCACCCCGGCACCGGCGAGCAGCTGCCAGCGGGCGAGGTCGGCGAGGTCGTCGCCACCACGCTCAATCGCGACTATCCGCTGATCCGCTTCGCCACCGGCGATCTCTCCGCGGTGATGCCGGGCGCGAGCCCGTGCGGGCGCACCAACATGCGGCTCAAGGGCTGGATGGGCCGCGCCGACCAGACGACCAAGGTCAAGGGCATGTTCGTGCATCCGGCACAAATCGCCGAGGTGGTGAAACGCCACCCGGAGATCGCCAAGGCGCGCCTGGTGGTCGAGCAAAAGGACGGCCACGACGTGATGACGCTCCACTGCGAAACCGGCGACGAGGGTGCGGCGCTGGCCGAATCGGTGGCCGAAACGCTGACGGCGGTGACCGGGCTTGCCGGCGCGGTCAGGCTGATGAGGCCGGGCGGGCTCGCCAACGACGGCAAGGTGATCGAGGACAAGCGCAGCCTGGGCTAAGGCATGCCACCCGGAACCCCGCGGTTTTCCGCCCTTGCCCGGCCCCTTCCAGCCGCCCCGACAATTCCTTAACCTGTACATAAATTCGCCACATTTGCCGGCTGTAATGCCGGCCATAGACCTCCTCGTCTATAAACCAGAGACCCCCTCTCTGGTCCCCCTATCGGCATCCATGTATGCCGAAACTCGACGGCCGGACCGGCAACGGACCGGCCGTTTTTTTTCGCCGCCGCCGTGGTCAATGCCGGGCGATTCTTCTTTTTCCGGGCGAAGTGCGATAGGTTGCCTCGGCGCGCGGCTCAAGCCGCTCCGGGAGCCTCGATTGACGCGATTCTCCGGCCACCATCTGGTTTGTTTCCGCGGCGAGCGGACGGTTTTCGAGAACCTCGACTTCGAGCTCGCCGATGGCGGCGCGCTGGTGCTGCGCGGTCCCAACGGCTCCGGCAAGTCGAGCCTCTTAAGGCTAATGGCCGGGCTGGCGCGGCCCTTATCGGGGGCGCTCGCCTGGGACAACGAGGCCGTCGCCGACGACGCAGAAGCGCACCACCGCCGCCTGCATTACGTCGGCCACGCCGATCCGGTGAAGCCGGCCCTCACGGTGGCCGAAAATTTGCGCTTCTGGGCGGCGTTGCGCGGCGACGGCGCGGCGGTTGCTTCGGCGGCGGTAGGCCGCGCGCTTGACGGCTTCGGCATCGCGCATCTCGCCGATCTGCCGGGCCGGTACCTGTCGGCCGGGCAGCGGCGGCGGGTCAACCTCGCCCGCGTGCTGGCGTCCGCGGCGGCGTTGTGGCTGCTCGACGAGCCGGCGACGGCGCTGGACGACTCCGGCGTCGCCTGCCTCAGGGAGGCGATGGCGACGCACCGGGCGCGCGGCGGCATGGTGGTGACATCGGCGCACGCCGACCCGCTGCTCGCCGGCGGCCGCGAGTTGGATCTCTCGCAATTCCGGGCCGCGTCATGAGCGGCTTCCTGACCATCGTCGGCCGCGATTTGCGGCTCGCGCTCCGCCAAGGCGTGGACAGCCTGATGGTGGTGATGTTTTTCGTCATCGCCGTGGTGCTGTTTCCGTTCGGCGTCGGGCCGGAGCCCAACGTGCTGGCCCGCATCGCCGGCGGCGTCATCTGGGTGGCGGCGCTGTTGGCCTCGATGCTGTCGCTGGAGCGGCTGTTCCAGACCGACTACGAGGACGGCAGTCTGGAATTATTGGCGCTGCAGCCGGTCGCCCTCGAGGCGACGGTGATCGCCAAGGTCACAGCGCATTGGCTGACCACCGGGCTGCCGTTGATCGTGGCGGCGCCGCTGCTGGCGGTGCTGATGAACCTGCCGCGCGACGGCTTCGTCGTGCTTGTATCGGCGCTCGCGCTCGGCACGCCGACGCTGAGTCTGATCGGCGCCATCGGCGCGGCGCTGATTCTGGGCTCGCGGCGCGGCGGCATCCTGCTGGCGCTGTTGGTGCTGCCGCTGTTCATCCCGGTGCTGATCTTCGGCGTCGGCGCCGTCGAGGCGGCGCTCGGCGGCTTCCCGGCGCGGCCCCAACTATTGATCCTGGCGGCGCTGCTGCTGGCGGCCCTGCCGCTCTGCCCGTGGGTGGGCGCGGCGGCGATCCGCCAAGCCTTCGACTGACGGCGCGGCGGGAGCCCCCGATGGCCAATTTCTTTCACCGTTACGGCAATCCTGGGCGGTTTTTGCGTTTGGCTTTTCCGGCTGGCGTCGGCGATCGAGCCGTGGCTGAAGTGGGGGACGGTGGGGTTGCTGGTTGTGGGGCTGTATCTGGGGCTGGTTGGCTCGCCGGCCGACTACCAGCAGGGCGACAGCGTGCGCATCATGTATATCCATGTGCCGGCGGCGTGGATGGCGTTGTTTTGTTATTCGGCGCTGGCCGGCGCTTCCGCAGTTGCCTTGATCTGGA
>JACPJY010000109.1 GCA_016187325.1 Rhodospirillales bacterium
CCGCCGACCAGGCCGCCCGACGTCGTCACCAGCACCGCGGTCGGTATCTCGCCTTCGGGCACATCGGGGAAAAGGACGCGCAACGGGTCGCGCTGGTAAAGGCCGGCGAGCCGGGTGGCGTCGTCGTCGCGGGCGAAGGCGACGCTGGCCGCGCCGTGGGTCTGGGTGTGGCGACCGGGTCGGGCTCAGACCGTAAGGTAGCGACGGACATCGTTTTCCACCATGGCCTCGGCGTTGCCGCTCAGCACGACCTCGCCGCGGTCCATGACGGCGAACGAATCGGCGAGGTCGCGCGCGAACTCGAAGTACTGCTCGACTAACAATATCGCCATATCGCCGCGCCCGGCCAGGGTCCCGATAATGCGTTTGATTTCCAGGATGATGGAGGGCTGGATGCCCTCCGTCGGCTCGTCCAGGACCAGCAGGCTGGGGCGGGTGACCAGGGCCCTGGCGATGGCGAGTTGCTGCTGCTGGCCGCCCGATAGGTCGCCGCCGCGCCGGCCGAGCATGTCCTTGAGCACCGGAAACAGCCCGAACACCTCGGCCGGAATGAAGCGTTGGCCGCGCTTCAGGGCGGCAAAGCCGGTCTTCAGGTTCTCCTCCACCGTCAGCAGCGGAAAGATCTCGCGACCCTGGGGGACGTAGGCGATGCCGCGCGCTGCCCGGTCGAACGGCGCCATGCGGGTGATGTCCTGGCCGTCCCATTCGATGCGCCCGGCGCGCACCGGCTGGTGGCCGACGATGGCGCGGATCAGGCTCGACTTGCCGACGCCGTTGCGGCCGAGTACGCAAGTTACCTTTCCCTTCTCCCCTTCCAGGCTAACGCCGCGCAGTGCTTGGCTGGCGCCGTAGAAGAGATCGATGCCCTCGACCCTGAGCATGGTCAGCGCCCCAGATAGACTTCGACGACCCGCGGGTTGGCTTGCACGGTCTCGAGCGAGCCCTCGGCCAGAACCGAACCCTCGTGCAGGACTGTCACCCGGCAACCCAAGTCGCGGACGAATTCCATGTCGTGCTCGACGACGACCACCGAGTGACTGGCGGCAATTTCGCGTAGCATCCTCGCCGTCTGCTCGGTCTCGGCGTCGGTCATGCCGGCGGCCGGCTCGTCGACCAGGAGGAGGTCCGGGTCCTGCATCAGCAGCATGCCGATCTCCAGCCACTGCTTCTGGCCGTGCGACAGCGAGCCGGCGGCGCGGTCCTGCACCGGCGCCAGGGCAGTGGTCGCCAGTACCGCGTCGATGCGGGCGCGCTCGGCCGGCCCTAAGCGGAAGAACAGCGCCGGCAACGCCCGCCGATCGCCGGCCAGCGCCAGCTCCAGGTTCTCGAACACGGTGTGGTTCTCGAACACCGTCGGCTTCTGGAACTTGCGGCCGATACCGAGGTTGGCGATTCGCGCCTCGTCGAGTTTCGTCAGGTCCACGGTCTCGTCGAAGAATACCTCGCCGGCATCGGGGCGGGTCTTGCCGGTGATCACGTCCATCATCGTCGTCTTGCCGGCGCCGTTGGGGCCGATCACGGCGCGCAGCTCGCCGGCGCGGATGTAGAAACTCAGATTGTCGAGGGCCTTGAATCCGTCGAAGCTGACGGTGACGCCGTTGAGATAGAGGATGGTCGGCAGCGACTCGTGGCCGGCGCCGATGGCGGGAGCGGGGTTCATAGCTGCGTCCTCCCGCCGCCGAAAAGGCGCGTCAGTTGAGTGGTGGCCGCGTCGATCCCCTTCCAGCACCGGCCCGGCCCAAGCGCCGGCACCGTACCGACGATGCCCTTGGGCAGGAACAGGGTTACCGCGATGAACAGGCCGCCGAGAACAAACAGCCAGGCGTCCGGCAGGGCGCCGGTGAAATAGGACTTCAGGTAGTTGACCAGCACCGCGCCGAGGACGGCGCCATGGAGCGACCCGCGCCCGCCGACCGCCACCCAGATGACGACCTCGATCGAGTTGGCGGGCGAGAACTCGCTCGGGTTGATGATGCCGACCTGCGGCACGTAGAGGGCGCCGGCGACGCCGGCCATCACCGCCGACAGGGTGAACACCACCAGCTTGTAGGATTCGACGCGA
Source organism: Rhodospirillales bacterium (assembly GCA_016187325.1). Classification (GTDB taxonomy): domain Bacteria; phylum Pseudomonadota; class Alphaproteobacteria; order Rhodospirillales; family Casp-alpha2; genus JACPJY01. The sequence continues at coordinate 2,063 of JACPJY010000109.1, forward strand.
TAGCCGAGGAAGCGGGCGCGGCTCTCGGCGTCGCGGATGGCGACCAGCACCTTGCCGAAGCGCGAATTGACGACGAAGCGACAGAGCGCGTAGCCGCCCGCCAGCATTAGGGCCGAGGCGGCGAACAGCGCGGCGCGGGTACCGTCGGCCTGCAGGTTGAAACCGAGAAGGTCCTTGAAATCGGTGAGGCCGTTGTTGCCGCCGAAGCCCATGTTGTTGCGGAAGAAGGCGAGCATCAGGGCGAACGTCATGGCCTGGGTGATGATCGAGAGATAGACCCCGGTGACCCGCGAGCGGAACGCGAACCAGCCGAACAGGAACGCGAGCAAGCCCGGCACCAGCACCACCATCAGGGCGGCGAAGGCGAAATGGTCGAAGCCGTGCCAGTACCACGGTAGCTCCTTCCAGTTCAGGAACACCATGAAGTCGGGGAGCACCGGGTGCCCGTACACGCCGCGGGTGCCGATCTGGCGCATCAGATGCATGCCCATGGCGTAGCCGCCGAGGGCGAAGAAGGCGCCGTGGCCGAGGCTGAGGATGCCGCAGAACCCCCACACCAGATCGACGCTGAGGGCGAGTAGCGCGTAGCACAGATACTTGCCGAGCAGACTGACCAGGTAGGTTGGGACGTGGAACGCCGCCGTCGGCGGCACCAGCAAATTGAGCACCGGCACCAGGACGGCGGCAGCTGCCAGCACCGTCAGCAACACCAGGCCACCGCGGTCGCCGAGAAGATGGGTAAATCCGGGACGCCAACCCGCCATCGTTCAGCTCTCCACCGCCCGGCCCTTGAGCGCGAACAAACCGCGCGGCCGCTTCTGGATGAACAGGATGATGAAGACGAGGATCAGGATCTTGCCTAGCACCGCGCCGGCAAACGGCTCCAGCAGCTTGTTGGCGACCCCGAGCGTCAGCGCCGCGACCAGCGTGCCCCACAGGTTGCCGACGCCGCCGAACACCACAACCATGAAGCTATCGATGATGTAGGACTGGCCCAAATTCGGGCTGACGTTGTCGATCTGGCTCAACGCCACCCCGGCGATGCCGGCAATGCCGGAGCCGAGGCCGAAGGTAAGGGAATCGAGCCACGGCGTGCGGATGCCCATGGAAGCGGCCATCTGGCGGTTCTGGGTCACCGCCCGCATCCTGAGGCCGAACGGCGTGAAGCGCGTGATCAGCATCAGAAGGGCGAGCACGACGACAGCAAAGACGATGATGGTGAGCCGGTTGTAGGTCAGCGTCAGACCACCGAGTTCGAAGGCGCCGCTCATCCACGCCGGCGTGCCGACTTCGCGGTTGGTCGGGCCGAAGATGCTGCGCACGCCCTGTTGCAGCACCAGGCTGAGCCCCCAGGTAGCGAGCAGGGTTTCCAGCGGCCGGCCGTAGAGGAAGCGGATCACTGTGCGCTCGATTAGGATGCCGACGGCGGCCGCCACCAGGAATGCCAGCGGCACGGCGATCGCCAGCGAGTAATCGAATAGCTCGGGCGCCGTCTTGCGGATCGTCTCTTGCACGACGAAGGTAGTGTAGGCGCCGAGCATGACCATCTCGCCGTGCGCCATGTTGATGACGCCCATGACGCCGAAGGTGATGGCGAGCCCGATGGCGGCCAGCAGCAGCACCGAGCCAAGGCTGATTCCGTAATAGACGCTTTGCGCCGTGTTCCACACCGCCAGCCGGCCGTCGATGGCGGCGACCGCGGCCGCTGCCGCCTTAGCCACGGCCGGCGGCACGTCGCGGCCGAGCGAAGCCAAGAGCGCCCGCGCCTCGAGATCGCCGCGCCCGGCGATCACCTCGATTGCGGCGAGTTTCGCCGCCTCGGGGGCGTCGGTGCCAAGCAGCGCCGCGGCGCGGGCCTGTTCCATGACCCGCCGGACGCCCGCGTCCTTCTCCTTGGCGAGCGCCGCTTCCAGGTGCGGCAACGCCGTCGGGTCGCGGCCCTTGAACACCGCCTCGGCGGCGACGCGGCGCGATTCCGTCCTCGGGTTGAGGAGTGTCAGGCTGCCGAGCGCCGCCTTGACGGCGCGGCGGATGCGGTTGTTGACGCGCACCGGTTTCAGGCTTTCGGCGGCGTTGCCGGCGATCGGGGCGTCGGTGCGGGCATCCAGGACCTTGCCGTCCTTGGTCTTGTAGACGATCGCCCCGTCGGCCTCGCGGACGAACAGGTTGCCGCCCTCGAGAGCGTTGAGCACGGCCTCCGCTGTCGGATGGCCGCTGGCGGCCAGCGTCTCGATCGCCTTCTCGATGGTATCGTAGCCGGCGGAGGCAAACCCCGAAAACGCCTCGTCGACCGGCGCCGCCTCGATCCGCGCCGGTGAAAGCACGGCGAAGGCGAGGCCAATCAGCAGAACAACTCTGGGCAATAGAGACATGGCGCGGAACCGTCGTTGGTGTCGAGGGGCCGGCGGGCCTGGATCAGCCGCGCCGGCCCCTCGCTCGTTTACGCCTTGGTCTTGAAGTGGTGCGTCAGCTGCCTTTGCCTTTACCACCGCACTTGCCGGTTGCGGCGTTGAAGTTGCCGCATGACATCGGCGCGCGCCAATCGGCGATCAGGTCCTTGGACCCCGGCAGGTAGTCCGACCACTCGTCACCGACGACCAGGCCCGGGGTTTCCCAGACGGTGTTGAACTGCCCGTCCGCCTTGACCTCGCCGATCAGCACCGGCTTGGTGATGTGGTGGTTGGGCATCATCGTCGAATAGCCGCCAGAGAGGTTCGGCACCGAGACGCCGACGATGGACTCGATCACCGCGTTCGGATCGGTCGTACCGGCCTTCTTCACCGCCTCGATCCACATATTAAAGCCGATGAAATGGGCCTCCATGGGATCGTTGGTCACGCGCTTCGGGTTCTTGATGAAAGCGTGCCACTTCTTGATGAACTCCTTGTTGACCGGCTTGTCGACGCTCATGAAGTAGTTCCAGGCGGCGAGATGGCCGACTAGCGGCTTGGTGTCGACGCCGGCGAGCTCTTCCTCGCCGACCGAGAAGGCGACGACCGGGATATCGGTGGCCTTGATGCCCTGGTTGCCGAGCTCCTTGTAGAACGGCACGTTGGCGTCACCGTTGATGGTGGAAACCACGGCCGTCTTCTTGCCTGCCGAGCCGAACTTCTTGATCGACGCGACGATGGTCTGCCAATCGGCGTGACCGAACGGCGTGTAGTTGATCATGATGTCCTCGGCCTTGACGCCCTTCGACTTCAGGTAGGCCTCGAGGATCTTGTTGGTGGTGCGCGGATAGACGTAGTCGGTGCCGGCGAGCACCCAGCGCTTCACGCTCTCTTCCTTCATCAGGTAGTCGACGGCCGGAATCGCCTGCTGGTTCGGCGCCGCGCCGGTGTAGAACACGTTGCGCTGGCTTTCTTCGCCCTCGTACTGGACGGGATAGAAGAGCAGGCCGTTCAGTTCCTCGAACACCGGCAGCACGGACTTACGCGAAACCGAGGTCCAACAGCCGAACACTGCCGCCACTTTCTGCTTCGAGATCAGCTCGCGGGCCTTCTCCGCGAACAGCGGCCAGTTGGAGGCCGGGTCGACGACGACCGGCTCGAGCTTCTTGCCGAGCAGCCCGCCTTTCTTGTTCTGCTCGTCGATCAGCATCAGCATCACGTCCTTCAGCGTCGTCTCGCTGATCGCCATGGTGCCCGAGAGCGAATGCAGGATGCCGACCTTGATGGTCTCGGCGGCCATCGCGCCCTGGGACAGGAGTGCCGAGCCGGCGACGGCGGCCGCGGTCGCGAATGCACGCAGTGTGTTGTTCATATGGAAACGCCTCCGAAATGTCGTCAGTTGCTTGGGAACGGAATTGGTCGCCGATACAAGCGCAAGACCCGTGCCAGCGCGGCCAGGAACTGGGGAAATTTCTCAACGCCTTGATTCGGAACGGCAACAGGTGTGCGGCGGCACGACTGGCGGTTTTCCGCCGGTAGCGGAGGTGGACCGAAATGATGAAATAATAGGCAATTACCGAAAAAGCCTATTTTTTAGTCAGATTATAAATGGCGAGGAAATCGGCCGCCTTGCCCTCACGGCATGAAGATTTCATTGACCGACGACGCCGATCCCCCCGGCGTTGGGCCACCCGAGATCACATATAATCTTCCGGCCACCGCCGCGGCGCCCAAGCCGTGACGTGCCGTCGGCATCCGGGCGTGGGCGCTCCAGGCGCGCGTCTTTGGATCGTAGGCTTCGACCTGGTTGAAGGTGCCGTTGGTCGCCTCGCCGCCGAACACGAAGATCCGCCCGCCGAGCACCGCCGCCGCGATGCCGCTGCGGGCCGTCGGCAGCGCCGGCAGGGTCTGCCAGCGATCCGCCGCCGGGTCGTAGACCTCATGGGCGGAAAGATTGCGCGCATAACTGCCGTCGATGCGACCGCCGATGGTGTAAAGGCGCCCCTCGACTGCGGCCGCCGCCAGATGGTCGCGCGGCGTCGGCATCCGGGCCAACGCCGTCCACTTGTTGACGGCGGGGTCGTACGCTTCATGGGCCGGGATGTTGCGCCGTGCCGCGCCGGAGCCGCCGACGGCATGTATCCTGCCGCCGATCACCGCTGCCGCCAGGGCGCCGCGCGGCGTTGGCATGGTGGCAAGCGCGTGCCAGCGATCGGCGGTGGGATCGTATTCGTAGAGCGAGGCGACCGGTGTCCAACCGTCATCGTAGCCGCCGACCACATACAGCTTGCCGTTGAACCCAACCGCCGCCGCGTGATGCAGCTGGCGCGGGAGCTGGGCGCCGCGGCTCCAGCGGTCGCTCGCCGGATCGTAGATTTCGATGTCGCGCTGGCCGCCGAAGCCGCCGACCACATAAATCCTACCGCCGACCTCGGCGGCCGCCACCTCGGAACGCTCGGACGGCATCTGCGCCCCGGTGGTCCACCGTCCCGCATCCTGGGCCGAGACGACGGCACCACCCAGGAACATCCCGCCGAGCAACACGATGGCGAACAAGGTCCGGATCGTCAGCATGGCATCTTCCTGGTCCGCGTCCGATTGCGCCATCGATGAAGTGTCAGGTGTTCGTATCCTCGTCGAACAGCTCCCGAAGATACCGTTCGGGATCACCGAGGAACGCGCGCGTCACCCTATAGTGTTCGGTTTCCTCGAACTCGACAGGCACGATGGCATCGCCGTCGAAGCTAAGGTTTGTCGCGCCAGGGTAGCTCATGATGATGGGCGAATGAGTCGCGATGATCACTTGGACATTGCCAGATTGCTCCCAATCGCGGAGCAGGCGGAGAAAGGACAGTTGCCGCGTTGGCGACAACGCGTTCTCAGGCTCGTCCAGAAGGTACAAGCAACGATCCTTGGTCCCGAAACGGTTCACGAAGACCGATAGCAACGATTCCCCATGGCTCTGCTCGTGTAGACGCCGGCCATCGATCTCCCGCGAAACGCCAACGTCGTCCAGATAGCGGGCAACCTCGGCGAAGGTGTCCGAACGGAAAAAAAATCCCTTGGAAACCTTTGGTAGCCAAGAGGGCCGCAACGCGTCGGCGAGAAGCGAACGGGATCGCTCCGTCGTTGCGTGGAGTTGGTGCTCCCAACCGCCACCGCCGATATGGAACCCGCACAACGTGGCAATGGCCTCGAGAACCGTGGATTTCCCCGTGCCATTTTCGCCGGTGAAGAAGGTGATGGATCTTGAGAATTCCAGACTGAAATCATCGTTCAGTAAGCGCGGAAACCGGGTAAACGGAAACCGCTCGCGGTCCACCCGGTTGGGAAGCAGGGTTACGCGTTTTAAAAAGGGCGGCGTGAGTCCGATCTTGCTCATTCCGAAATTCGATTGATGCCAATTTCACCCGGAATACCGGCGGAGCGATTGATCGGCAGGGCAATGAGCCTATCGCAGGCATCAACCAGGGTACATTGACGATGTGAAAGCTGATTATCGATCAACCACAAGGCCAAGGCCATTGCCTGATCGGAAGTCGCCCCACAAATTCTCGTCTGCCGGAAACGCAGGAACGGGCAATCAACACGGCATACATATTCACCGGTTTCTGCTTGCTCGGGTTGCGAAATAGTAAGCTTGAAAGGGCTAGAAAGGATATTCGCTCCCTTTACCGTGGCTTCAAGGCTGTACGGTTTCGCCAATCAATCCGTTCCTTCATCCAAATCAGGCACCGGTTTTCCAGCTAAGCAGTTGCCGTAGCGTAAGTTGGCAGAAGCCCAACACCTTTGCGCAGCCTGAGGGCCATGTTTAGCGCGCACTTGCCGGCATTTCTCCGAATCTAGCTCAAGTTGTTCATCGCATTGGCGCTCGCGTTCGTCTTCCTTTGGCGCGTCTCGTCCCAAAGGAAGGGTAAGCCCTAGCATACCAGCAATCGCCCCAAGGATACTTGGTAATTGTCCCGCGATCGCTGGGATTGCTGCGCCGGCGGCCGCCGTCCTTATTACTTCGTTTGGCCTTCGGGGGGCAGGCAACGTTTCAGATGGCGGGGATTCAACGGCTCCCAATGGAGCTGAATCCGGCCAGTGGATATGTTGTCTTTCATTAGATGACGATGGCAATGCACTAACTGGCCGAATTGATTCGGGCTTGGATATTTGGTCGGGTATTTTCGCTCGCTGAGCCGTAAGAATCTCATTCAACCTGTTGAGGGTCGGTCCGTCCGGGTTCATGACGCCATCGACACGCAGCCCGTGGCGGCGCTGGAAGCCCTTGACGGCGGCGATCATCGGCGCGTCGGGATAAGGCGTGGGTGGACTAAGTACGGAGGACCGGGAACGGTGTCATCGGCCTAGGCTTAAATCTCCTGGGACCACCATATTCATCGCCGAATCTCTCGACCACCTTTTCCTTGATTCTCCGATACCAAGAACTGTATTTTGGTTGCCAGTCGTCGCAGGGACGGAACCGACCATCAATCATCCGCCTCGGTCCGCCACGACACCAGTCAAGAACGTGATATCCCGCCCACGTATTCCGTCGGCGCGCGTTCTTCACCGAGACGGCTTGGTTCCGCTCGAACCAATCCTTCAACCGATTGGTGGTTAGGCGACCGATGATCCTGATAATAGCGCTTCGAAATTCCTTTTTCTCGTCGTCCCAGATCCAACGCCCGGAAGAAATACGACCTTGCTCCGGCATGGGAAGGCTGAACACCCACTTCCGCTCGCCTACGGCGCTTTCGAAAAACCAGTGCGTGCGATTGTAGTGAAGATACAGCTGTGGCGGATTGATGACTTCGTACCTGTCGGGATATTCCGGATGCGGGAAAAAGATGGGCTCCCACCCTTTGCGGGGGAACCAGATATCGACGCCCGACTGACTACATTCGGGAATCGTCTCTGCTGCCCCATAGTCCGGCGACTCGAATAGTATTCCACCACGAATGAAAACGACATCCGGATACGTCTCCCGAAGCGCGAACGAAAACATCGCGTCATCGAAGTCATCCATGACGCAATACCGACCCCAGAAGCGACGGCGAGGACCTGACATGGTGGCGGGAGATTAGCACGATATCAGCTCTCCCAATAGTTGTATCGTACGTGACGGCGTTAATGCCGGAGGCGGTCGAGTTGGGCACCTTTCGGGATCAAAAGAACGGATTGCCTAGTGGCGCGAACAATTCGCTCCGCCGTATCGAGTTCCCGCTGGCTGGGGTTCCCGTTCCTGTCAACATCCACCGTTTGCACGTGGACGATCTGACCGCCACGAAGTTCAAACGTGAGATCGGTAAAATGACCGCCTTTGAGGCTGCCGAAGTGTCCCGGAACACGGAATTCTTCGCGCTCGTCACCAGGCTTGATCTTTCCTCCGGAGTTTAACACCACGGGATCGTCAGCTGCGTATCGGCCCCCCGCCGTGTGATCCCACCCGAGTTTCCTGAAATGGTCGCGAACCCGCTCCAGCTCCTTTCGGGTTTCTTCGTTGCCCTTCCGCTCGATGATCGTTCCCGCGTTCGCCAAGTCCTCGGGCGGCACGGGATGGACGAATATCGTAGGTTCGTCGACGTCGGGAATCGGTTGCGACAAGTCGGGCAGTTCAACCGTTTGTACGGGCAACTCTGTCTTGCTCGGCAACTGGTCTTTGTCCTTCGGCGGCTCGGACCCGGGAAGGGGCGGCAGCGGCGGCGCCATGTCGGTGCGTGGATGAACACTGCCCGGTGCCGGCGGCGCCACGCCGGACGTGCCTTGCCGCTGGCGCTGCTGGCGCAACAACTCCTGGGCGGCGATGGCGGCGCCAATAGCCGCCGCTCCGCCCCCACCTTGCAATGGATCCAAGGTTGTCGTGCCGATCGGGTTGTTGGGGAATGGCGGTTTGTCCACCTTCGCCACCCGGATCCCGGGCCTGTCGGCGTCCGCATCGTCCGGATCGCCCGCCGCCTCTCGCAGGTGCGCGCGGACCTTGGGGGCGATGGCGTTGTCGAGGGCGCGCGCTGTCTCGCCGCCGGGACCCATCCAGCCGTCGACCGTCAGCCCCGACTCTCTTTGGAAGGCGCGCACGGCGTCGAACAGGTCGCCGCCGATGCTGGCGTCGTCGGTTGCACGCTCGCGCGGCAAATGGCCGGCCCACGCCAGCGCGCGCCTGGCGGCGAGCACGTCGCTGGCGTCGTTGCGGCGGCCGGGGCCGATCTCGGCAACGATGTCGAAAATGCTCGGCAGCGGCCGACGGTCCGCTTGCTCGGGGGAAAATACCGTGCCGGGGTAGCGCCGGCGCGGCCGGCGTTCGCCGTCCATCCAGTCCCACTCGCCTTCGCGTACGTTCCGGGTATGATTGCGAGCTTGCTGCGCAGCCAACACCTGACCGAGGGCTTCGGCGGTCGGTCCGTCCGGGTTCATGACGCCGTCGACGCTGAGGCCGTGGCGGCGCTGGAAGCCTTTGACAGCGGCGATCATCGGCGCGTCGGGGTAGGGCGTGAGGCCGTAGTCGGGGGCTTCCAGGAATCCGAGTTCGTTGAGTACCCGTTTGGTATTGAGCACGTCGTCCCGGTCCATCACCGAATCCGGGCCGATCGGCCGCCTCAGGCGGAAGGGCGTGAGCATGACAACATCTCCTTCGGCGCGCGCCGCGGGATACGCGGGCGCGCTCGGCTGGGCGCGGGCCGGGCAAGCGCCGGACCGCGCGGGTGCAACGTCAGGTTTTGGGGAGTGTTGTCCGCCTTGGTTATCCCCGTCCGGGTCACGAAAAGGACGAGGGCCTACGGGCACTCAACAGGCGAAATATAGTAACTTTATCTTAATTTTGCAAGGAAAAACGATTAAAATCATATAATATCTTGAAATCCTTATAATCCGGGGTGCAGATAGGTGTGGCAAGAGCCAAAGGTTTGCGCTCGGGACGGCAAGCGTCTGACTCACGTCGATGCCGAAAGTGGGTGATAGGTGACCTCTCCGGGAGACTTGGCGGATTTCCCTTCGTTCCTAAAGGGGCTATGGGAGACGCCCTTACGCCCTTACGCCCTTACGCCAAATCGCCTTCGGTTGTCTGTCCGCTTTGTGGGCTGCCACCCGAAGCCGAAGGCGTAGGGTGGCGGAGAGGGAGGGATTCGAACCCTCGGTACCCGCAAGGGTACAACGGTTTTCGAGACCGCCCCGTTCGACCGCTCCGGCACCTCTCCTTAATATGAGTGCGTCGTCTGTGGCGGCCGCAATGCCCGGTGGCCCGGGCCGCAAGGCGGGCGGAGACTAACCCGAAAGCGCGCGCCCAGGCAAGGAACCGGAGCGGCGAGCGCCGGCGGTTCCGGAGATTCCGGCGAACCGGGCCGGGACCGTTGACATCCGGGCTTTCCGGGGTATAGTGCCGCGTCTTTCGGGCGGGGCCGGGGCGCGCGATGTCCGGCCCCTTTTGATCAACGGTTCCAGAGGTTTCCATGTTCGCCGTCATCCGCTCCGGTGGCAAGCAGTACCGGGTTGCCAAGGACGACAGGATCGTCGTCGAGAGGATCGCCGGCCAGCCGGGGACCATGATCCAGCTTTCCGACGTGCTGATGCTCGGCGGCGACGGCAAGGCGCCGACGCTCGGCCGGCCCGCGGTCGCCAAGGCTGCCGTGTTCGCCGAGGTGCTGGAGCACAGCCGCGCCGACAAAATCATCGTGTTCAAGAAGAAGCGCCGCAACAATTACCGGCGCAAGGCCGGCCATCGCCAGCACCAGACGGTGCTGCGCATCGTCGACGTCAGCCCGACTGGCACGGCGCCCAAGTTCACGCCGACGCCGAAGCGGGAGCCTAGGTTGGTGGCGAAGAAGGACAAGAAGGAAAAAGCCAAGGCGGCGCCGAAGAAGGAGCAGGCGAAGCCGGTGGCCACGGAGGCGAAAGAAGCCAAGCCGGTGGCAAAGGCGAAAAAGGAAACGACCAGGAAACAAGCCAAGGCGCCGGCGAAGACCAAGGCGGCGTCCAAGAAGAAGTCGGCCCGGGATTCCAAAAAAGGCAAGGGCAAGGCGTAAGGAGCGAAACAGATGGCACATAAAAAGGCAGGCGGCAGCTCCCGCAACGGCCGCGACAGTAGGGGCCGCAGGCTCGGCGTCAAGCGCTTCGGCGGCGAAACCGTTCTGGCAGGCAACATCCTGGTGCGCCAGCGCGGCACCAAGTTCCACGCCGGCGCCAACGTCGGCATCGGCAAGGACCACACGCTTTTCGCCAAGGCCCACGGCCGGGTGACATTTCGCAACGCGGCCAAAGGCAGGATTTTCGTGGCGGTGGAGCCGGCGAGCTGACATAGGAACGTCGGCCAACCGTTCGCGCGCGCAAGGGGAATGGCCGACCGTTCCCCTTTTTCGTGCCGGAAATTCGCGCGCAACGCAGGACTTTTTTTAGAGTTTAGGTCATGAAGTTCCTCGACGAAGCAAAGATATTCGTCAAAAGCGGCGACGGCGGTGCCGGCGCGGTCGGCTTCCGGCGCGAGAAGTTCATCGAGTACGGCGGCCCCGACGGCGGCGACGGCGGGCGCGGCGGCGACGTCGTGTTCGAGGGCTCGAAAGCGCTCAACACGCTGATCGACTTCCGCTACCAGCAGCACATCAAGGCCGGCCGCGGTGGCCACGGCATGGGCCAGAACCGCTCCGGCGCCTCGGGCAAGACGGTGACCGTCAAGGTGCCGGTCGGCACCCAGGTGTTCGACGAGGACAAAGAGACGTTGATCGCCGACATCACCCGGCCCGGCCAGCGGGTGGTGGTCGCCGAAGGCGGCGATGGCGGCTTCGGCAACACGCATTACAAGTCGTCCACCAACCGGGCGCCACGCCAGCATGGAACCGGGCATCCGGGCGAGGAGCGTTGGTTGTGGCTCAGGCTCAAATTGATCGCCGACGCCGGGCTGGTCGGGCTGCCGAACGCCGGCAAATCGACGCTGCTGGCCGCGGTCAGCCGCGCGCACCCGAAGATTGGCGACTATCCTTTCACCACCATCCATCCCAATCTCGGCGTGGTTCACGTCGGCGGCTCAGGGGCGGGCGGAGAATTCGTGCTCGCGGATTTGCCCGGCCTGATCGAGGGCGCGAGCGAGGGCGCCGGCCTCGGCACCCGTTTCCTCGGCCACGTCGAGCGCTGTCGGGTGCTGGTGCATCTGGTCGACGGTACGGAGGACGACGTGGCGGCTGCCTACCGCACCGTTCGCCGCGAGCTCGAGGCCTACGGCGCCGGCCTCACCGCGAAGCCGGAGCTGGTCGCGCTCAACAAGACCGACGCGCTCACCGCCGATGCGGTCCGCAAGAAGCGGCGCGAGCTGAAAAAGGCCTCGGGCCGCGACGTGGCGGCGGTGTCCGCGATCTCCGGCGACGGGTTGAAGGCGCTGACCTCGGAACTCGCGGAAATCGTCCGCCGCGAAAAGGCAGCGGAACATCAAGGACAGGCGGCGCTGCCATGACCGCCAGGAAAAAACTCGAAAGCGGCCGCCGAGTGGTGGTCAAGATCGGCACCGTGCTGCTGGTTGACCAAGAAAAGGGCACCATCCACCACGCCTGGCTGGAAGCGCTGGCCGAGGATGTATCGCGGCTGCGCGGCCGCGGCCAGGAGGTGATCATCGTCACTTCGGGCGCCATCGCCGTCGGCCGTCGGCACCTGAATTTGCCGGCGGGCGCGTTGCGCCTCGACGAGAACCAGGCGGCGGCGGCAACCGGCATGGTCCGCCTCGCCCATGCCTACCAGGAAGTGCTCGGCCAGCACGGCATCACGGTGGCGCAGGTGCTGCTGACCCTCGATGACTCCGAGAACCGCCGCCGCTACATCAACGCCCGCAACACGCTCAATGCGCTGCTCGGGCTCGGCGCGGTGCCGCTGATCAACGAGAACGACACGGTCGCCACAGACGAAATCCGCTTCGGCGACAACGACCGGTTGGCGGCCCGCGTCGCCGTCATGGTCAGCGCCGACACCCTGGTGCTACTCAGCGACATCGACGGGCTCTACACCGCCGACCCGGACCGTGACCCCGACGCCAAGCCGATTCCCGAGGTGACGGCGGTGACGCCGGAGATCGAGGCGATGGCCGGCCGCGTGCAAGCCGGCGACAGCCGCGGCGGCATGGCCACCAAGCTGGCGGCGGCAAAGATGTGCCTCGCCAACGGCTGCCGCATGGTGATCGCCGACGGCAAGGCGCCGTATCCGCTGAAG
>JACPJY010000110.1 GCA_016187325.1 Rhodospirillales bacterium
ATCAAGGCTGCCGCCAAAACCATGAGCGTCAAGGCCACGCAAGTCGGCGACGCGTTGCTCGAAGGCGCCCGCAACGTCGACGCCGACGTGCTGCTGATTGGGGCGTTCGGCCAGAGCCGTGGCCGAGAGCTGGTGTTTGGCGGCGTCACCCAGCACATTATCGACACGGCAAAAATGCCGGTCATCTTGGTGCACTGACGCCGCGGCGGCCGGTTGCCGCCGCCCCTGGACAGACCGCCGGCGACGCGGCATTCTCGCCGTCCCGCTGCCGGAAAAGCCGCCGCCGATGCCCGCCGCCCCGCCGACCAATTCGCCGATCGTTGCCGCCTATCGCCAGCGCACGCCGGAATCGCTGCGGCTTTGGCAACAGGCCCGAAACGTCTTTCCGGGCGGTATCGTGCACGACTCGCGTCACATGCTTCCCTATCCGATCTACGTTGCCCGCGCCGAGGGCCCGCGCAAGTGGGACGTCGACGGCAACGAGTACATCGACTATTACGGCGGGCACGGCTCGCTGATTCTCGGACACGCGCATCCTTCGTTTAAGGACGCGGTTGCCCGGCAGGCGGCTCTGGGCTCTCACTTCGCGGCTTGTCACGAGTTGGAATTGGAATGGGGCCGCCTGGTGCAGCGGCTGGTGCCGTCCGCCGAGCGGGTCCGCTTCACCGCGTCGGGCACCGAAGCCAACCTGATGGCCATCCGCCTCGCCCGCGCGTTCACCGGGCGCAGCAAGCTGGTGCGCTTCAAGAACCATTTCCACGGCTGGCAGGATCACGTCGCCTTCGGCTCCAAGCACCAGGCCGCCACCGACAACGTGCCGGGAATCCTGAAGGGGATCATCGACGCCGTCATCGTCGCCGATCCGGCCAAGCCCGAAGCCGTGCGCGCGGTTCTGGAATCGGACCCCGACATCGCCGCGGTAATCATGGAACCGACGGGCGCCAGTTCTGGCCAAATTCCGCTTGCCCGCGACTTTGCCGTGATGCTGCGCGACGCGACGGCAAAACACGGTATCGTGCTTATCTTCGACGAGGTGGTGACTGGCTTCCGGGTGTCGCCGGGCGGCGCCCAGGCGATGTGGGGCATTACGCCGGACCTGACCAGCCTCGCCAAGATTTTGGCGGGCGGCATGCCGGGCGGCGCCGTGGTCGGGCGCAAGGACATCCTCGACCACCTCGACTTCGGTGAGACCGCAGCGCGGGGGTTCGTGAAAATCCCGCACCAGGGCACCTTCAACGCCAATCCGATGGCTGCGGCCGCCGGCATCGCGGCGTTAACCCGGGTGGCCGAGGACGAGATTTGCGAGACGGCGGCGGCGCGGGGCGCGAGCCTGCGCCGGCAATGGAACCGCGTGTTCGCCGAGGAAAAGGTGCCGTGGGCCGCTTACGGGGTGGCGTCCACGACCTACGTGTTTACCAACCCCGAGGGCCTCGACGTCGATCCCGAGGCGTTCGATCCGGCCTGCTATCCGATCGGCGCGTTCGAGAAGGCGGCCGACCATCCGGCGGTACCGCTGCTCAGGCTGGCTTTGATGCTGAGGGGTGTGGATCTCTCGGGAAAGATCGGGGCGATCGCGTCGGCGGTGCACGGCGAGGATGACATCGCCGCCACGGCCGAGGCCATGCGCGGCGCCATCCGCATACTCAAGGACGAATCCGCGCTGTAGGAACCGGCCGTGGGACTTAATAGCCCAGCGCGCAGCCGTCCTTGCGCGGCTCCGAGGCGCCGGTCAGCACGCCGGAGTCCCAGTCGATCGAGATCGCCTCCGCGCCGCCGAGCGGCTTCTTGGTCGGCTGCATCTTGTGGCCCATGGCGTTCAGCGCCTTGACGGTTTTCTTCGGCACGCCGCTTTCCACGTCCACCGGCCCCGCGATCGTCGGGAACAGCCGCGGCAAGTCGATCGCCTCCTGCAAATCGAGGCCGTGCTCGAACAGGTTGGTCAGCATGTAGGCGTGGCCGAACGCTTGGTAATGGCCGCCCATGACGCCGAACGGCATCACCGCGCGGCCGTTCTTGACCAGCATCCCGGGGATGATGGTGTGCATGGGCCGCTTGCCGGGGGCGATGCAGTTCGGGTGTTTCGGATCGAGGCGGAAGCTGAAGCCGCGGTTTTGCAGCAGGACGCCCGATTCGGGCGCCGTGATCCCGGAGCCGAACGGCTCGAACAGCGAGTTGATGAAGCTGACGACGTTGCGGTCCTCGTCGACGACGCACAGGTAAACCGTGTCCGCGTGCGCCGGCATGTCGACGGGCACGTAGTGGTTGGCGCGGTCGGGCACGATGCGCTCGCGCAGGTCGGCGGCGAAATCGGCCGACAGCAGCCGCTTCACCGGCACCTCGGCGTGACGCGGATCGGCGACCAGCGCGTCGCGCTCGGCGTAAGCCAGCCGCGCCGCCTCGATCATCAGGTGCAGGCGCTCTGGCGCCAGCGGCTCGAAACGGTCGAGCCCGGCCTCGGCGAGGATGTTGAGCATCATCAAGGCGACAATGCCCTGGCCGTTGGGCGGGCATTCGTAGACGTCGAAACCGCGATAAGAGGTATTGATCGGCTCTACGTACTCGCCGGCGGTCTCGGCGAAGTCGTCGAGGGTATGCAGCCCGCCTAGGTTTCTTAGCCGCTTGACGATGTCCTCGGCAACGGCGCCCTGGTAGAAGGCGTCGCGGCCGTTGCTGGCGATCGCCTCGAGCGTCTTTGCGAGCTCGGGCAGGCGGTGCAGGCTGCCGATCGTCGGCGGTTTGCCGCCGGGAAGATAGATGCGCCCCGATCCCGGGTCGGCGGCCAGCGTCGGCATGTTCTTCTTCCAATCGCAGGCGACGCGGGAATGCACCGGGTAGCCGTCGCGGGCATAGCGGATCGCCGGCTGCAGCAGCTCGCCGATGCTCTTGGTGCCGTGATCCCTGATCAGCCGGCACCAGGCGTCGACGGCGCCCGGCACGGTGACCGCATGCGGCGAGTGTTCGCCGATCGCCTCGACGCCGTTGTTGGCGAACCATTCCGGGGTCGCCGCCTTGGGCGCCCGCCCGGAACCGTTGAAGGCGACGATGTCGCCCTTGCCCTTCGGCGCGTACAGCACGAAGCAGTCGCCGCCGATGCCGGTGGCTTGGGGCTCGACCACGCTCTGGACGGCGACCGCCGCCACCGCCGCGTCCATGGCGTTGCCACCCGATTGCAGGACGTTAATTGCCGCCAGCGTCGCCAGCGGGTGCGAAGTCGCCACCATGCCGCTGGTAGCGTGCACGGGGGAGCGGCCGGGGAGTTCGAAGTTCCTCATGGCGGGTGCCTTTTTAGAATTTCCGACTGTCGTGCAATTCGAACGATGACGAAACCCGAGTGCGTGGGCCTTGGTTTTTTTGAACGGTTCAATACGGGAAAATACGATGTTCCCGGGCCGGCATCATCATAGCCGGTGTCGCCCGAAACGCACAACGTCAGGGTGGCCTTGCTTCCAGGATTGGTCTACTGTATCTGCGATTGCAAGGGAAATAAGGGGGATGCAACCCAGGCGTCCGCTGCTCCGGCGGACAGGCCGTTTCTCCCTTGGTGACGAAACAACATTCTAGGGAGGAACCCTATGAGCAAACGGATTTTCCGCGGCCTTGTCGCCGGCATGGCCGCGACGGCAACGGCTTTGGGATTGGCGGGCGTCGCGGCGCCAGCCGTTGCTGCCGACATTCCGTGCGGCACCGCCAGGATGATCGTGCCGTGGAACGCCGGCGGCGACACCGACATCGTCTTCCGCCTGGTCATCAACGCGATCAACGATTCCGGCCTCAAGCCGAAGCTGCAGGTCGTCAACATCGGCGGCCAGAGCGGCAACAAGGGGGCGAAGGAAGTGAAGGGCGCGAAGCCGGACGGCTGCACGCTGCTTGCCATCCACGAGAGCCAGATCACCACTTATCTCGCCGGCCGCGTCGACTTCACCTGGAACGCGTTCGAGCCCGTAGCGCGGCTCACCTACACGCCGGCGGTCATCGGCGGCAGCTCGAAAAACCCGTTCAACGACATGAAGGAACTGATCGCCCACGCCAAGAAGAACCCGGGCGCGCTGCGCGTCGGCGTCACCACCGGTTCGACCAGCCAGTTCATCAACCTGCTGATCGAGGACGCCACCAAGGCGACGTTCAAGTACATCCCCTACGAGGGTACGCGCGAACGGCTGACGGCGATCCTCGCCAACAACGTCGACATCGGCGAGATGAACATCCTGACGGCCAAGAAGTATATCCAAGAAGGCTCCATGAAAGCGTTTGGCATCGCCACCGAAAAGCGCGACCCGATCATGCCTAACCTGAAGACACTCAGGGAACAGGGCATCGACCTCGTCTACGGGCTCTATCGCGGCGTCGTTGCGCCCAAGGGTACGCCCAAGGACGTGATCAAGGTTTACGAAGTCGCGTTCGAGAAGGCGATGAAGGACCCGAAGGTGAAGAAAGCACTCGACGAGAAGGGCACCTGGATCGTCTACCAGAACTCGGACGACTACCGGAAGTTCTTCCAGAAGGAATTCGACGACCACAAGAAGGTCGCGATCAAGATCGGCATGTATAAGGGCAACTGAGCCTGCGCGGGGCCGGCTCCACACCGTGGGGCCGGCCCGATTCGTTTCCTGCCGACTTTCCCGGACGTCCACGCCGACCATGCGCCGCATTTCCGCCGACGTCGTCATCGCGCTGCTGCTGCTGGTAATCTGCGCGGTGTTCTTTGCCGAGACCTTCGCCTACCAACGAGTGTACCTCTCAATCATCGGGGCGAAACTATGGCCGCGGGTGGTCGTGGCGGTGCTGGGCATGCTCGCCGCCGTGTATCTCTACCAGTCGTTCCGCGCCGGCGCCGGCGAGCGCGATACGCCGTGGTCGTTGAAGGCGTGGATCGAAGAAAACCGCAACGTCATCGCGTGCTTCGCGCTCTATGGATTGTTCCTGGTCACGCTACCGTGGCTGGGCATGCTGCTTGGTGGCATCCTGTTCGTTTTCGCGACACTCGCCGCGATCGGCCACAACGACCTGAAGAGTCATCTGGTCCATGCCGCCATCGCCGTCGTCTCGATCGGCTTAATGTGGTCGGTCTTCACCTTCGCCCTCGGAGTGGTGTTGCCCGAAGGCGTGATCCTGCCGCGCTAAGGACTCCGTTCATGGACATCCTGGAAAATGCCCTACTCGCGCTTCAGGCGGTGGCCCATCCCCACACCTTCGCGCTGATGATGATCGGCGTCGCCGCCGGGCTGATCGCCGGCGCCATTCCGGGCTTCACCATCACTATGGCGGTGGTGCTGACGTTGCCGTTCACCTTCGGTATGGATGCGATCCGCGGTCTTTCGACCATGGTCGCCGTCTTCGTCGGCGGGCTGTCGGGGGGCTTGATGGCCAGCATCCTGACCGGCATCCCGGGGACGCCGTCGTCGGTGGCTACTACCTTCGACGGCCATCCGATGGCCAAGAGCGGACGGCCGGGCTTGGCGCTGGGCCTTGGCGTGTGGGCGTCGTTCTTCGGCGGCCTGATCAGTTGCGCGTTCCTGATCATGCTAGCGCCGTCGCTGGCAAACATCGGCCTCGAGTTTGGCCCGTGGGACTATTTCTCGCTGGTGGTGTTCGCGCTCACCATCACCGCCAGCCTTGCCGGCAAGGACATGACCAAGGGCCTGATCGCCGGCGTGTTCGGCCTTTTGGTGGCCTCCATCGGCGAAGACGAGACCAGCGGCGTCGCCCGATTTACCTTCGGCATCGACGACGTGAGGCAGGGCTTCGCCTTCCTGCCGGTGCTGGTCGGGCTGTTCGCCTTCAGCCAGCTGCTCTCCGACATCCGCGACCCGACGGCGGCGAGAAAGCCGATGGTGATGAGCCAGGCCAAAATCAAGATTGAGCACGTGCAGGCGGTCAAGACCATCTTCCGTAAATGGGCGACGCTGATCCGTTCGTCGCTGATCGGCATCTTCATCGGCATCCTGCCCGGCGCCGGCGGCACCATCGCCAACATCCTCGCCTACGACCAGGCGAAGAAGGCCTCCGACACGCCCGAGAAGTTTGGCACCGGCGTTCCCGAAGGCATCATCGCCCCGGAATCGTCGAACAACGCAGTCGAGGGCGGGGCGCTGATCACCATGATGGCGCTCGGCATTCCCGGCGATGTCGTCACCGCGATAATGCTGGGGGCTCTGCTCATCCACAATATCGCGCCGAGCCCGACCTTCATCTCGACCGAGCCGGTGCTGGCCTATTCGATCATGATCGCCTTCGCCATTTCGCTGTTCATCATGCTCGGCCTGCAGACGGTGTGCCTGCGCATCTTCGTCCTAGTGACGCGGGTGCCGATGTACCAACTGGGAACCGTGATCCTCACCTACTGCGCCATCGGCATCTTCGCGCTCAACAACATCACCTTCGATTTGTGGACGTTGTTCTGGTTCGGGATCATCGGCTACGCGATGCGCCAGTTCGGCTTCCCCTTGGCGCCGATGATCCTGGGCGTGGTGCTGGGCAATAACGCCGAGGTCAACCTGATCCGGGCGCTCGCCACCGATACCGATCTGACGCTGTTCCTGATCCGACCGTGGTCGCTGTTCTTCATCTTGATCGCGGCGTTTTCTTTCGCCTTCCCGTGGTATCAGAACCTGCGCACCAGCCGCCAATGGACGCTATTGTTCATCCCGTGCCTGCCGTTGTCGTTGTCGGTGCCGCTGTTCATGATGGGCGGCTGGGTGCGCCCGGTGGTCGCCCTAGGGCTGCTGGCGATTGGCTGCTGGCTGCTGTGGACTCGCCACAAGTCCGGCTGGCGCCTGCCGAAGCCGGCCGACGTCAAGGTTTACGGTGACGATTGATGGGAATTATCGAACGGCCATGACCCACTGGGCGGACGATGTTTTCAAGGTGCTCGTCGAGGCGGGCGTGCGGCAGGCGGCCTACGTGCCCGACGCCGGCCACACTCGGCTGATCCAGCGCTGTCACGCGGCGAAGCGCATCGCCGCGGTGCCACTGACCACCGAGGAGGAGGGCATCGCGCTGCTCGCCGGAGCCTGGCTCGGCGGCCAGCGCGGCGTGCTGCTGATGCAGTCGTCGGGCATCGGCAACTGCATCAACATGCTGTCCTTATCCCGCGCCTGCGCGTTCCCGCTGTTGATGCTGGTGACCATGCGCGGCCAATGGCGCGAGTTCAATCCCTGGCAGCTGCCTATGGGACGCAACGCCAAGCGCATCCTCACCGCCGCCGGCGTCGCCTGCGACACCGTCGCCGAGCCGGCGCGCGTCGGCGCCCTCGTCGCCAAGGCGGCGCGCGGCGTTTTCGAGCGCGGCGGCAGGCGCGCCGTGCTGCTGCACCAGAAGCTGATGACGCGGAAGACGTTCGGGAGATAACCGGTGGCCGCGACGCGAAGCGACAACTATCCCCTGCGCCGGCGCGACGTCGCAAAGA
>JACPJY010000013.1 GCA_016187325.1 Rhodospirillales bacterium
AGCTTCACCGTCAACGAGGAGAAGGGCTTCTACCACTGCTTCGGCTGCGGGGCGCACGGCAGCGTCTTCGATTTCGTCATGGAGACCGAGGGGCTGACGTTCCCGGAAGCCGTGGAGAAGCTGGCCCAAGAGGCCGGCCTCGAGGTGCCCCGCGACACGCCCGAGGAGCAGGAGCGCCAGCGGCAGCGCCAGACCCTTTACGACGTCACCGAGAAGGCGGCGGCGTTCTTCGAGCGCCAGCTGCGCATGCCGGAAGGCCGGCGGGCGCTCGACTACCTCAAGGGCCGCGGCCTCGACGACGCGGCAATCGCCCGCTTCCGCCTCGGCTTCGCCCCCGATTCGCGAGGGCAGCTGAAGGCGGCTCTGACCCGGGACGGGGTCCCCGAGGGCCTGTTGCTCGCCGCCGGGCTGGTGATCCGGCCGGAAGAGGGCGAGCGCGCCTCCTACGACCGCTTCCGCGGCCGGGTGATGTTCCCGATCGCCGACGCGCGCGGCCGCGTCATCGCCTTCGGCGGGCGAATTCTTGGCGACGGCGAGCCTAAATATTTGAACTCGCCGGAGACCGCGCTGTTCCACAAGGGCGAGGTGCTGTACGGCCTGAAATTCGCCAGCGGACCGGCGCGCCAGGCCGGCACCATGATCGTCACCGAAGGCTACATGGACGTGATCGCGCTTCACCGCGCCGGCTTCGAGAACGCGGTGGCGCCGCTCGGCACGGCGCTGACCGAGGAGCAGATGCGGCTGTTGTGGCGGATCGTGCCGGAACCGGTGCTGTGCTTCGACGGCGACGCCGCCGGCCAGATGGCGGCGGCGCGCGCCGCCGAGCGGGCGCTGCCGCTGCTCAAGTCCGGGCTCGGCCTGCGCTTCGCCTTGCTGCCGGAGGGCGAGGACCCGGACACCCTGATCCGATCGGCCGGCGGCAAGGCGATGGCCGCCGTCGTCGCCCGGGCGGTGCCGTTGTCGGAAGTGCTGTGGCGCATAGAGACCGGTGGCCGGGTGCCGACCACGCCGGAGGAGCGCGCCGGCCTGCAGAAGCGGATGAAGGACTACGCGCGGCGCATCACGGATCCGACATTGCGCGCCCATTTCGCGGCGCTGTTCAACGACCGGGTGTGGGCACAGCCGCGCCGCGAGCGGCGCAAGGGCGGCTGGACGCCGTCGATGGCGCTCGACCACAAGGCCGGCCCGGCGGCACCGGTGGACGCCATCGCCCGCGCGCAGCGGGTGCTGCTGGCCACCCTCATCAACCACCCGCAGATGTTCGACGGCGTCGAGGAGACTCTCGGCAAGCTGAGCTTTGCGGAGGCGCGCCTCGACCAGCTGCGCCAGGAGCTGATCTCGGTGCTGCTGAAGGACGCGCAGCTGGAGACCGAGGGCGTCAAGCGGGTGCTCCGGGGGCGCGGCTTCGCGGAAAGCCTCGACGTGCTGTTCCGCGATCCCTTGATCCGCGCCAACCGGGTCATCAAGTCGGACGCGCCGGCGGAGAAGGTGGAGCCGCTGTGGCATGAGAACGTGGCGCTGCTGAAGCACCTGGAGAGCGCACCCGAGGTGGCCAGGATCAAGGACCCGGCCGGGACCGGCATCAGCGAGCAGGATTGGGAACAATGGAAGGCGCTGATAGCCGAGACCATGCCCGGGCACCGGGAGTGAGGGAATCCGGCTTGCCGGCCATGCCGGCGGCCTCCCTCCGTATCCCTTGCCGGGTCGGGGACAAACCACGCCGGGAAAGGCGAATACCTTGGAAAATGGGCATTTTCCCGCGCCGGCGCTTGACAAAACCGGGCCATGCGTTTTTAAGAGCGCCAGCACCACCTTGGGGCTTGAATAAACGCCATCCGAAAACCACCTTTAGTCTGTGGTTTTTCGGAGGCCCGGCGGTCGGCCGGCCCCAAAACGGGGGAATGATGTCGTTCTCGGCCGCTCGCGCGGCGACGCGCGATCGGCGGATCAGGGATCGGATCGGCACGGCGATGCCCCGCACGACAACGGGCCGTTCGCTGCCGCGAGCACCAGCAAAGGTTTGACTTTGGCCAAGGCAGCAGCCACCACCACCGCGGAACCCAAGGAACCCCAGGAGAGCGGCGACAGCCCGCTCCTCGATACCCTCGGCGCCGGCGTCAAGAAGATGATCGCCGCCGGCAAGCAACGCGGCTTCGTCACCTACGACGACCTCAATGCGGCCCTGCCGCCGGATCAGGTGTCTTCGGAGCAGATCGAAGACACCATGACCATGCTGTCCGAAATGGGCATCAACGTGGTCGAGACCGAGGAAGCCGAGGAAGCCGCGACCGACAAGGAACCCGCCGAAACCGAGGTCACTCCCAGCGGCGGCAACGTCGACGAGGCCGATCTCGGCCGCACCGACGACCCGGTGCGCATGTACCTCAGGGAAATGGGCTCGGTGGAGCTGCTGTCGCGCGAGGGCGAGATCGCCATCGCCAAGCGCATCGAGGCCGGCCGCGAGATGATGATCGGCGGCATTTGCGAAAGCCCGCTTACCATCCGCGCCATCGTGCAGTGGCACGACGCCCTGGTTTCCGAGGAAATGCTGCTGCGCGACATCATTGACCTGGAGGCCACCCACGGCGGCGGCCCCGGCGCCGCAATCGCCGACAACGTCGTGGCCGTGGCGGTCGCGGCCCCCGTTCAGCCCGGCGCCAAGGACGTCGTCGAGGAGGCCAGGAAGGGTGTCGCCAAGGACGACAAAAAGGCGAATAAGAAGGACGGCGGCGACGGCGCCGGCAACGAAGCGGGCGAGCACAAGGAAGGCGGAGACGGCGAAGACGACGATGATTCCGAGGAACAGAACCTGTCGCTGGCGGCACTCGAGGCGAAGCTGACCCCCGGCGTGCTCGAGACTTTCGAGAAGATCACCAAAACCTACAAGAAGCTGCACAAGCTGCAGGGTGTGCGACTCGAAGCCATGCGCAAGGGCGACGAGATCAAGCCGTCGCAGGAGAAGCGCTACGGCAAGCTGCGCAACGAACTGATCGCTTTGATGGAGGACGTGCACCTCAACAACGCCCGCATCGAACAATTGGTGGAGCAGCTCTACGAATTGAACCGGTCCTTGATCAGCCATGAAGGCAAGCTTCTGCGTATGGCCACCACGTCGAAGATCAAGCGCGAGGATTTCCTGGAGCATTACCGCGGCGCCGAGCTCGAACCGGGCTGGCTGAGACGGATCGGCCGCCTGCCGACCAAGAACTGGAAACGCTTCGTCACCCGCTACGGCATCGACGTCAAGGCGGTGCGCGAGGCGATCACCGAGATTTCGCGCGAGGCCGGCCTGCCGATCGGCGAGTATCGGCGCATCGTC
>JACPJY010000196.1 GCA_016187325.1 Rhodospirillales bacterium
AGCTCGGTGTGGCCCTTCTGCCGGCCGAAGCCCTTGGCCTCGATGACCGTGATGCCCTGCAGGCCGACCTCGTGAAGGGCTTCCTTCACCTCGTCCAGCTTGAACGGCTTGATGATGGCTTCGATTTTTTTCATGGGCTTCCGTTGACGTCTGTCCCTAGGCGCGGCGTCCACCGGGGCCTGGCGCCCGGCCCGCGGCCGCGATTCGTGTCCTTACCTAACCGCACGGATCGTGCCAACCCGGACCGTTCTGCAAAGTAGAGGAATAATCTTTCGAGTCCAAAGGATTATGAAATCGTCGCCGGGCGCGCCCGAATTTTGCCCGGCGATTCCTGCACAAAAATTGGGCAGATGCCCAGCAAACATGCGCGAACCCGCCGTCACAGGCAGGCACGAATGCGCTGCATCGCCTGGCGGATGTTTTCCGTGGAATTGGCATAGGAGAACCGGATGTAGCCTTCGCCGAAACGGCCGAAGCTGGTACCGGCGACGGTGGCGACGCCCACCTCGTTCAGCCATTTGTCCTGCAGCGCCGCCGCCTTGATTCCGGTGCCGGCGATGTTCGCGAACACGTAGAAGGCGCCGCCCGGATCGGGGCACGTGATACCCGGCGTCTGGTTGAGTTCGCCGACGATCACCCGGCGGCGCTCGTCGAACGCCTTGACCATCCTCGCGACCGCGTCCTGCGGGCCTTCGAGCGCGGCAATGCCGGCGAACTGGGTCGCCGCGTTGACGCAGCTATGGCAGTTGATGGCGAGCCGCGTCGCCGCGTCGATCAGCGCCCTCGGCCACACGCCATAGCCCAGCCGCCAGCCAGTCATGGCGAAAGTCTTCGACCAACCGTCGAGCAGGATCAGGCGGTCGCGGATCGACGGGTAAGCGAGCAGGCTCGTATGCTCGCGACCGCCGTAAAGGATGCGGCTGTAAATCTCGTCCGACAGCACCACCACCTGCGGATGCGCCGCCAAGCCCGCGACCAGGCGGTCGATCTCGGCCTTCGGCACCACGCCGCCGGTCGGATTGGCGGGGCTGTTGAGGATGATCAGCCGGGTGCGCGGCGTGATCAGGCCGAGCACCTCCTCTGCCGAGAACGAATACCCCGACTTCTCGTAAAGCGGCATCGGCACCGCCTTGGCGCCGGTGAAGTTGATCACCGATTCGTAGATCGGGAAGCCCGGGTTGGGGTAGATGATCTCCTTGCCCTTTTCGCCGAACATCAGGATGGCGAAGAACATCGTCACCTTGCCGCCGGGCACGATCATGATCAGCGCCGGGTCGACCTCGACGCCGCGGCGAGCGGCGATATCGGCTGCGACGGCGCGGCGCAACTCGGGGATGCCGCCGGCCGGCGTGTAGCCGTGGTGGCCGTCCCTGAGCGCCTTGATCGCGGCCTCGACGATATGCGGCGGCGTCTTGAAGTCAGGTTGGCCGATGCCGAGGTTGATGATGTCGCGACCTTTCTCCTCCAGCGCCTTGGCCCGCGCCAGCACCTCGAACGCCGATTCCGTGCCCAGCCGCGATATCGCGGCGGCCATTTCCACCATCATCGGTGCTCCGTGTCAGCGGCGCGCGGCGGCCGGTCTCAGAACGGGACCAAGGACGCGTCCTTGGTGTAGTGCACGTAGCCCAGGTTGCCGCCGAACCGCAGCCCGACGCCGGTGCGGATCGGGGCAAGCGTGGTATCGCCGGCGCGCTGGTAATTGACGCCGACGCCGGCGACGAAATAGAAGCTGCCGTCGACGCTCGGATAGCGCTGGTACAGGGTTTCGACGTCGCCCAGATTGTAGACCAGCACGAAACTCTTGGACGCGTTGCCGCCGAAGTCGAACCCGAGCGACGGGCCCTGCCAGTAAACCGTCTTGCCGGCCTGTCCCTTGCGGTTCAGCTCGCCCTTGCCGTAGCGCAGCCCGAAAATGAAGGCGCCCGATATTTCCTCGCCGATGATGTAAGCGTTGGGCTCACCCAGGTCCGAGAACACCTTCTCGACCACCTCGGCTAGGCCCTTGGTGACAACG
>JACPJY010000197.1 GCA_016187325.1 Rhodospirillales bacterium
CGACCAGCACCGGGTCCTGATAGCCCGTCGCCTTGAGGTCGAACAGGCCGCCGAAGCCGCCGAGGCCGGCCATCACGCCGGGCCGCACGGTGGCCTCGGCGAGCGGCCGAATCGCCTCGACGAAAGCGTCGCCCAAGTCGATGTCGACCCCGGCATCCCGGTAGCCGAGGCCGCCGCCGTCGCCGTGGTTTCGCCGCTTTTTGGTAATTCGTTCCTCCATCGGCCGGCTGTGCTAGATTACGGGCCGTCGCCGGGGGGTGCGCCGCGGAAACCATCGTTCACCCGCGGTTTCCAGGGGGACTCCCCCGACCCATTCAAGCGGGCAGAAGATAATGTATCCGGGCCGGTTTGTAATGAACCATCTTCGTTGCCGTCGGACGCTCGGGGCGGGCCTCGTCGCCCTGCTGGCGGCCGCGTATCAGCCCTCGCCGGCCGGCGCCGACGCCGTCGACGTGTTCGAGGTCAAGGACGTCGCCGTCGACGTTACCGCCGCCACCGCCGCGGAAGCCCGCGAAGACGCCCTGGTGCAGGGCGAGATCACGGCCTTCCAGCGGCTGCTCGAGCGCCTGACGCTGCGCGGCCACCGCGACAAGCTGCCCGAGCTGCCGAAATCGGACATCGACATCTACGTCCAGGACTTCTCGGTCGCCGACGAAAAGGCCTCGTCCGTCCGCTATCTGGCGCGCCTCAACTTCCGCTTCAAGGCCGAGGAAGTGCGGCGGCTTCTCCACGACTTCGGCATCCCGTTCGCCGAGACGGTGTCGAAACCGGTGCTGGTGATGCCGGTGTTCCAGGATGCCGGCGCGCTGATCCTGTGGGACGACCCCAACCCGTGGCGCGAGGCGTGGCTCAACCGGCCGCCGACCCACGGCCTGGTGCCGACCATGCTGCCGGTCGGCGATCTTGCCGACATGGCCGCCATCGGCGCCGAGCAGGCGATGGACGGCGACATGCAGCGGCTGAACGCCGTCGCGGCGCGTTACGGCGCCAGCGACGCGCTGGTGGTGTTTGGGGTGCTGCGGTTCGACGCCGCCAACAACCGCCGCGCGCTCGAGGTGTATTTCACCCGCTACGGCACCCAGCTCCGCGAGCAGACGGAGGTGATGACCTTCACCCAGGAGAAGATCGAAACGGTGCCGCAGTTGCTGCTGCGCGCCGCGCGCGAATTGACCCAGATCGTCGAGGACAACTGGAAGCGCGACAACCTGCTGCAACTCGCGCGCTCGGGCGTGGTCGCCGCGGTGGTGCCGATCACCGGGCTCAGGGACTGGCTGGCGGTGCGCAAGCGTCTGCAGCAGGTGGCCGTGGTCCGGCGCGCCGAGATGGTGCTGTTGTCCCAGGACGAGGTACGGGTGAACCTGCATTTCCTCGGCGACCCGGGACAGCTCGCGTTGGCCCTCGAGCAGGCCGATCTGCGGCTGTTCGAGGAAAGCGGCGAGTGGCTGCTGACCCTGCTTGAACCGCCCCCTGGGCCGCCGCCCGGATCGCCCCCGGGGCCGACGACCAAAGGCGCGCCGACGGCGCCGATCGCCGCCGGCCGCCCGCCCGGCAAGTCGTGACACAGGCGGGTCCCCGGCCATGAACGTTCCCAACCTGATCACGTTGGCGCGCCTCGGCTCGGTGCCGGTGGTGGTGTGGCTGATCCTGTCGGGCAGCCTGATGGCGGCGTTCTGGGTGTTCCTCGCCGCCGCGCTGTCGGACGCCGCCGACGGCATCATCGCCAAGCGCTTCAACGCCGAGACCGTGTTCGGCGCCTATCTCGACCCGATCGCCGACAAGGCTTTGCTGGTTTCCGTCTACGTCAGCCTCGGCCAGCAGGAGCACCTGGAATCGTGGCTGGTGATCATGGTGGTGTTCCGCGACGCCGTCATCGTCGGCGGCGCGCTGTTGTTCCAGACGGTCACCAGCTCGCTGACGATGCGGCCGCTCACCATCAGCAAGGTCAACACCTTCATGCAACTACTGCTGGCCGCCGTGGTGCTCGCCGTCGACGGATACCGGCTCGACGACTTCGGCGCCGTCGATCTGCTCGCCTACGCGGTCGCCGTGACCACCGTGTGGTCGGGCGGCGTCTACGTCATCAAGTGGAGCCAGCAGGCGGCGGCGATGGAGGAAACCGCGGAGACCAGACCGGAGGCGGCGCCGGCCGCCGTCGATGCCGACGACGAAGCGGAGGATTCCAAGGTGGTCAAGCTGGAGAGCCGCAAATGAGCCGCAACCTATGAGCCGGGAGAAGCGCGCCCTCGCATGGCTCGCCGCCCTGGCGGTATTCGTGCTGCTGCTCGACGTGCTCGCGGGCGTGCTGCTGCCGTTCGTCGCCGGCATGGCGATCGCCTATTTCCTCGATCCGGTGGCCGACCGGCTGGAGAAGGCCGGCGTAGGCCGCACCCTGGCGACGTGCGTGATCGTCGCCGCCTTCTTCGTCATCGTCGTCGGCGCGCTGGTGCTGCTGTTCCCGCTGTTGCAGGCGCAGGTGGTGGCGCTACTGGCGCTGGTGCCGGACGCCGTCGAGAAGACGCGC
>JACPJY010000162.1 GCA_016187325.1 Rhodospirillales bacterium
ACCGCAGAATCTCGATCGCGCCCTCGTACTTGCCGCGTTGCCGCCGCCAGCGCAGCCGCTCGTAGGCCAAGCCCGGATCGTCCTTGAGGCCAGCCGGGACCTTGGCGATCAGGGTATCGACATTGCCCTCGCCGTGACGCAGGCCCAAGCGCGCCTGGGCCAGCGCCCGGTAGTCGGCCGTCACCTTCCACAGCATCCGGTGCGCCGGCCAGTAGCGGCCTTCCCACATCAGGCGGTCGAGCCGCCGGCGGTGATCGTCGGCGGTCAGGTGCCGGCGGTGGCGGCTGTAGAACGCCAGTTCCCGGCGCTTGGCGAAATCGCCGCTGATCCACACCTCGCGCAACGCCGCCAGGCCTTCCGATTCCTTGCCGGTGGCCAGCCAAGCCTCGGCCTGACGGGCCTTGCCGTCGGCGCTGATCGGCGGGCGCACGGCGAACCACTTGAGCACCATGTCGTCGGGCGTCGCCTGGCTCATCGCCTCTTCGGCCCGCCGTTGCAGGCCGACCTGGTCGGGCCATTCGGGGTTTTCGGCCATGAAGGCGGCGATCTGCGAGAAACCGTTAGCGGGATCGGGCCGGATCAGCGCCGACCAAGTGAGAATCTTGCGCGCCATGGGATTGGCGATCTTGTCGCCGGTTTTCGCGTCGGGCGAGCGCTTGCCGGCGTCGATCGCCTTCAACGCTTTCTTCAGCAGCCGCGCGTCGTCGGCTGACAGCGCGGCGGCGCCGGCTGGCGCCACGGGCGCGATCAGCGCCATCGGCACCAGCGCAACCATCAGGCCAATCGCGATCATGGCCACGATGCTGCCTGTCGTCCGGTCGCTCAGAGCTTTCCCCCAGTGATGATTCGAGTTGCGGTCCCCCCGGCCACCACCGCCATGATACCCTTAAACCCCCGGCCGGCCATAGGGCGTCCCTTATGGCGCCACGGCGCCGCCCGGGCAGGCCCAGGCGCTTGCCGCCATGCGGGGCAGGGGGTATGTTCGCCCGTAACCCCGCCAACCCACGGGAAAATGGGAGGAAGCCATGTTTCGGGGATCCATCACCGCCCTGATCACGCCGTTCAGAAACGGCAAGCTCGACGAAACCGCATTTCGGTCGTTCGTCAAATGGCAGATCGAGGAGGGCGCCGAAGGACTGGTTCCGTGCGGAACCACCGGCGAATCGCCGACGCTCAGTCACGCCGAGCACAAGCGGGTGACCGAGATTTGCATCGATGCCGCCGACGGCAAGGTGCCGGTGATCGCCGGTACCGGCTCCAACTCGACCGCCGAGGCGATCGAACTGACCGAGCACGCCAAGGAGGCGGGCGCCGCGGCGGCGCTGGTCGTCACGCCTTATTACAACAAGCCGACCCAGGAGGGCCTGTACCAGCACTACAAGGCGATCCACGACGCCGTCGATCTGCCGATCATCATCTACAACATCCCCGGCCGCTGCGTTGTCGACATGACGGTCGACACCATGGCTCGGCTCGCCGAGCTACCGCGCATCATCGGCGTCAAGGACGCGACCGCCGATCTGGCGCGGCCGATGGCGACGCGGCTGGCGATCAAGAAGGAGTTCTGTCTGCTGTCGGGCGAGGACGCCACCGCGGTGCCGTTCCTGGCCGGCGGCGGCCACGGCTGCATCTCGGTGACCGCCAACGTCGCGCCGCGCATGTGCGCGACCATGCACAAGGCGTGGCGCAGGGGCGACCTCAAGACCGTCATGGACCTGCAGGACCGGTTGATGCCGCTGCACCAGGCGCTGTTCTGCGAGACCAGCCCCGGACCGGTGAAGTACGCCGCCAGCCTGCTCGGCAAGTGCAGCGCCGGAACTCGGCTGCCGCTGGTCGAGATTAAGGACGCC
Source organism: Rhodospirillales bacterium (assembly GCA_016187325.1). Lineage (GTDB taxonomy): Bacteria > Pseudomonadota > Alphaproteobacteria > Rhodospirillales > Casp-alpha2 > JACPJY01. The sequence goes on from JACPJY010000162.1 coordinate 1,851, forward strand.
AGCAAGGAACGGGTAAAGAAGGCGATGGTCAACGCCGGGCTCGTCAACTGAGCCCCGTCCCGAACGGCTGATGGCCGCCAAGAAAAAGAAGCGCAAGCCTGGCCGACTTGCTGCCCAGAACCGGAAAGCGCGCCGCGACTACACCATCGGCGAGACCTTCGAAGCCGGCATCATGCTGACCGGTACCGAGGTGAAATCGTTGCGCCAGGGCCGCGCCTCGATCGCCGAGGCCTACGCCGCCGACCGCGGCGGCGAGTTGTTTCTGCAGAATGCCTACATCCCCGAGTACACTGCCGGTGGCATCGCCGCCCACGAGCCGCGCGGCGCCCGCAAGCTGCTGCTGCACCGGCGGCAGATCAACAAGCTCTTGGCCGAGGTGCATCGCAAGGGTATGACCCTGGTGCCGCTCAGCATCTATTTCAACAATCGCGGCATCGCCAAGGTCGAGCTGGCGGTCGCCGAAGGCAAGCGCCGGGTCGACAAGCGCGCCGCCATCAAGAAGCGCGACTGGCAGCGCCAGAAGGCGCGGCTGATGCGCGGCAAGGGGTAGAGCGGCCGCGCGGCCGCGGCGGCCGTCAGCGGCGCCGGTACTGGGCGGCGCCGAACAAGTTGTTGCGGGTCTTTTCGTCGAGTTCCCAGCCCTTGCGCCGCCTGTCGGCCAGCACCGCGAGGCCGCGCTTGACCGCGGGCCGCGCGTCGATGGCCTCGAACCAGCGTTTCAGGTTGGGAAAGTCCTCGAGCTTCTGGCCCTGGCGCTCGTAGGGGCGGATCCACGGGAACGCGGCGATGTCGGCGATCGAATAGTCGCCGGCGAGGTACTCGGCCTCGCCGAGGCGACGATCGAGCACGTTGTAGAGTCGGCTGGCCTCGTTGGTGTAACGGGCGACGGCGTACGGAATCTTCTCCGGCGCGTACTGGCGGAAATGATGGGCCTGGCCGAGCATCGGACCGAGGCCACCCATCTGGAACATCAGCCACTGGATGACCAGATACCGGGACCGCGGTTCCTTCACCATGTATTTACCCGTCTTTTCAGCGAGATACATCAGGATCGCCCCGGACTCGAACAGGCTGTAGGGCTGGCCGCCGGGGCCGTCGGGATCGATCATCGCCGGCATCTTGTTGTTGGGACTGATCTTCAGGAACTCGGGCTGGAACTGATCGCCGTTGTTGATGTCGATCGGGATCACTTTGTAGGGGAGCCCAGTCTCCTCGAGCATGATATGGACTTTGTGGCCGTTCGGCGTGGGCCAGGTGTAGAGGTCGATCATCGTTTTTCCTGAGGGTTGTGGCGAGTGTGGCGGACGGCGATCATATCGCACCGGCGTTGCCGATTGCAGCCCCTCGCCCGGGGGCAGTATGGTTCATGCCCGCGGCGGCGGTTGCGCCCCGCGTATTAGCCGGGAGGCTCGATCATGGACAAGCCGCTTTTACACCTAGTGTTCGGGGGCGAAGTCAGGGACCCGCAGGGGTTCGAGTTCGTCAACACCGAGCAACTCGACATCCGCGGCATCTTTCCCGATCACAAGTCGGCGATGCAGGCGTGGCGGGGGGCCAGCCAGGCCCATGTCGACCAGGCGAATTTCAAGTACGTGATCGTGCACCTGCACCGGCTGCTCGACCCGGAACATCCAATGGACTTCCACGAACGGCGAAGCGACCGCCACGGCGGCGACCGGCGGTAGCGTCGGCGCGGCGTCCGGTGTGCCAAGGGGCACCGGAGAGCGTTAATTTCGCGCCTCAATAAAACAATATAACCATTTGATTAGTTTATATTTATAATAGACCTATGGCTACTTGGCGGCGGCGCCGGCGATGGCCGCCAATAGCGCCTCGTAGGTTTCGTGGGCCGGGATGTTCGGGAACTCGGCGACCACGTTGGCCGGCGCCCGATAGAAGAACCCGGCATCGGCTTCCTGCAGCATGCCGGTATCGTTGTAGGAATCGCCCGCCGCCGCCACCCGGAAGTTCAAGGCCTTGAACGACCGCACCGCCTGACGCTTATGATCCTTGATGCGGATGCGGTAGCCGCAGACGCGGCCCGCGGCGTCGGTTTCCAGGTGATGGCAGAATAGCATCGGCCAGCCGAGCCGCCGCATCAGGGGGCCGGCGAACTCGTAGAAGGTGTCCGACAGCACCACCACCTGGTAACGCTCGCGCAGCTTGGCCAGGAACGCCTCGGCGCCGTCGAGAGGGCGCATCGCGTCGACCACCTTGCGGACGTCGGTGAGGCCGAGCCGGTGCTCGTCGAGTAGCCGCAGGCGCTGGCGCATCAGCTTGTCGTAGTCGGGGACGTCGCGGGTGGTGGCGCGCAGCGCCGGGATTCCGGTCAGTTCCGCGAATTCGATCCAGATTTCCGGCGTCAGCACGCCTTCCATGTCCAGGCAGACGATGTCAACCACTCGGCACCTTCCTCTCGCAAGTCGCGGCCAAGGGTATAGCAACCCGAGGAAACCCCCGGCAATCGCCATTCATCGCCTGGGTCACCGCCCGGGCAAGCAGGCGGCGAGGTCGCTGAACACGGCCTCGAACATCTCGGGCGTCAGCTTGCCGGTGTTGGTGTTGTAGCGCGAGCAGTGGTAGCTGTCGTAGAGCGTCAGGGCCCCGGAAAGCCGGTGCATCCGGCCGTGGCCGAAGGGATGGGCGCTTTTCCGCAAGCCCAACGCCGCCAGTACCGCGCCGTGGGCGACGGCGCCGAGCGCCAGGATCACCTTGAGCCGACTCAGGCTTGCGATCTCGGCCGCCAGAAACCGGCGGCACGCCTTGACCTCGGCGCCGGTTGGCTTGTTTTGCGGCGGCACGCAACGCACCGCGTTGGTGATCCGGCAATTGACCAGCCTGAGCCCGTCGTCAGCCCGCGCGCCGTAGCTGCCCTCGGCAAGGCCGAACTTCAACAAGGTGTCGTAGAGCAACACCCCGGCGTAGTCGCCGGTGAATGGCCGGCCGGTGAGGTTGGCGCCCCTGAGCCCGGGCGCCAGCCCGACGATCAAGAGGCTAGCGTTGGCGCCGCTGAACGACGCCACCGGCGCGTTGTGCCAGTCGGGGCTGGCGGCGCGGTTGGCGCGGCGGAATTCGGCCAGGCGCGAGCACAGCGGGCAGTCGTGGCCCGGCTCGGCGCCCGCCTTGCCCGCGGGTGCGCCGACGAGTTTGAGGGTACCGGCGGGAGAAGCCACGGCTTGAACCTCCGCCCCGGAAACCCTAGGCGATCTCGATCTGCGGGTCGAAATTGCCCGACGGGCCGGCGCCGCTGTTACGGTCGTGGTTGTGGTGGACCTCGATGCGACGTTGGATGTCGGGCTGAATGTCCAGGAGCTCGATGAAATTATCGGCTTGCCGGCGCAGCTCGTCGGCCACCATCGGTGGCTGCGAGCGCACCGTGCTGACCACGGTGACGCGCCGCCCCTTGCGTTGCACCGCCTCGACCAGCCGTCGGAAATCGCCGTCGCCGGAGAAGATCACCACGTGATCCAGGTGGTCGGTCATCTCCATGACGTCGATCGCCAGCTCGATGTCCATGTTGCCCTTGATCTTGCGGCGGCCGGCGGCGTCGGTGAATTCCTTGGTCGGCTTGGTGACCATGGTGTAGCCGTTGTAGTCGAGCCAGTCGACCAGCGGCCGGATCGGCGAGTACTCCTGGTCCTCGAGCAGCGCGGTGTAGTAAAAGGCGCGGATCAGAATGCCCTTGGCGGCGAACAGCTGGAGCAGGCGCTTGTAATCGATATCGAAGCCGAGCGCCCGGGCGGCGGCGTAGAGGTTCGAGCCGTCGATGAAAAGAGCGATGTGTTCCTGAGGATAAAATGTCATAACTCGTTGTCCTTTCTTGAAAATTCATGGCCCGGGAAGACCGGCTTCCCGAAAATCGGCAATCCCGGCGAAAAACCGCCGGCCCGGGCTGCGTCCGTGAGGCCGTCGCCCGGAAACACGCCGGATCATGCGGACAAAGCCGCCCGGCTCTAAGTATTAACCTGGGGATTATATCATTCGGCGACAAGTGTTTCTTGAGGAATTGTGGCTGTGATCCTGATCGGTGTCGGCGCCAATCTGCCCCATCCCCGCTACGGCCCGCCGCGCGCCACTTGCGGCGCGGCGCTGGCAAGCCTGGCCGAAGCGCCCGGCGTGGCCGTTGCCGCCCGCTCGCATTGGTACCGGAGCGCGCCGGTGCCGGCCGCCGACCAGCCGTGGTTCGTCAACGCCGTGGTGCGCGTGGAGACCGCCCTCGACCCGGCCGCGCTGATGACGCTGCTGCTGGCCACCGAACAGGCGTTCGGGCGCCGGCGCGGCGAGCCGAACGCGGCGCGCACCCTCGATCTCGACCTGCTGGCCTACGGCGAGCTGGTGACCGGAGAGAACGGCACCCCCGCGCCGGGTGCGGGACAAGCGCCGGCGGTGACGCTGCCGCACCCGCGGCTTCACCAGCGGGCGTTCGTACTGCTGCCGCTCCGCGACGTGGCGCCGGCGTGGCGGCATCCGGTCACCGGCATGGGCGTCAAGGCGCTGATCGCGGCGCTGCCGCCCGGCCAGACGGCGGAAGTGATGGCCGACGCGGCAGGCGTTTTCGGCAGTGAGTGGAACGCCCCACCGCGCCCGGCAGGCCCGGATAACCGGGCGAATTAGGGCCGCCGGACGGTCCCGGGCGGATAGCGGTTTTTCGGCATTTCCCTTGCCTTCCGCCGCAGCGCAAAATATATAAACGGCGCCCCTCTGTTTCTGTCCATGCCAAGGAGTTGTCCCGATGGCCCGCGTCACCGTCGAAGATTGCGTAACCAAGGTCCCCAACCGGTTCGAGCTGGTCATGTTGGCGGCGCAGCGCGCCCGCGCCGTTTCCGCCGGCGCCCAATTGACCGTCGAACGCGACAACGACAAAAACCCGGTGGTGGCGTTGCGTGAGATCGCCGACGAGACCATCGATCTTGAGGAGTTGGAGGAATCGCTGATCCGCGGATTGCAGAAGTTCGTCGAGATGGACGAGCCGGAAGAGGACGAGGTCGACCTGCTGGCCATTCAACAGGAAATGACCGGCGCCGCCGACGCGCCGGCCAGCCGCAAGCCCGAGGACGGCGAGCCCTTGGACGAGGCCGAGGACGTGGACGAAGGCGACGACGAGCTTACCGCCGAGGACGAGGCGGCGGCCATGGACGTGGCCGGCGACGTGGTCGACGACAAGAAGGACGAATAACCCCGAAGGAAAGGCTGTTGAATGCGGCGGCGTAATCGGTTTATCGGGCATGGCCGCCGCTG
>JACPJY010000026.1 GCA_016187325.1 Rhodospirillales bacterium
TACACCATCACCGGCATCGAGACGCTGCCGCTGCGCATGGAGCGCCACGTCGCCAACGCCATGAAGGTCGCCGAATACTTGGAGGCGCACCCGGCGGTCGCCTGGGTATCCTATGCCGGGCTGAAGTCGAGCCCGTATCACGCACTGACCCGGAAATACCTGCCGAAGGGCGCCGGTTCGCTGTTCACCTTCGGCCTCAAGGGCGGCTGGCAGGCCGGCGTCAAGCTGGTGGAATCGGTGAACCTGTTCTCGCACCTCGCCAACATCGGCGACACCCGCTCGCTGATCCTGCATCCGGCGTCGACCACCCATCGCCAGCTCTCGGACGAGCAGCGGGCCGCCGCCGGCGCCGGGCCGGACGTGGTGCGGCTCTCCGTCGGCCTCGAGACGGCCGACGACCTGATCGCCGATTTGGACCAGGCGCTCGCCGCCGCAGACTGAAGTCGTGGGCGTCAGTCGTAGTTGGAGACCTCGATCAGGTTGTCGTCGGGATCGCGGAAATAGACCGAGGTGATCGGCCCGGTGGCGCCGGTCTTCGGCACCGGGCCTTGCAGGATCGGCACGCCCTCGGCCTTCAGGTGCTGGATCACCTGGGCGATCGGGGACTTGGCGATCAGGCACAGGTCGCCGGTGCCCGGCAACGCCACCTTGGCGCGCGGATCGTACGGGTTCTTGGCCGGGTGCAGGTTGATCTTCTGGCGTCCGAAGCTGAGCGCCACGCGGCCGCCGGCGAACACCACCTTCTCCATGCCCAGCACGCGGGCGTAGAAGTCGCAGGTTGCATCGATGTCGGCGACGGTCAGCACCATGTGGTCGATGCGGTCGATGGTGACGGGGCGGGCCATGGCGGATCCTCCTCAAGCCTCGGTTGTCCGCACAATAGCCGAATTGGAGCGAAAATCACTCCGGAACAGCGGCGACCTCGCGGCCGGGCAGCGCGTCCAGCATGGCGAACGGCTCCGGATCGGCCTCGGCACTCTTGCCGGTGGTCGGCACCAGCACCAGGCCGTCGACGCGCCAGCTGCCGTCGGTCATCTGCACCATCGGGAACAGCGCCACCACGGCGCCGCCGTCGGGCCCGACCACCAGCACCCGCTGCACCAGCCGGCCGCGCGAATAGGCGAGGTTGAGGAAGGTCACGTGCTTCGGCCGGTAGACCGCCTTGTAGGAAACGGCGAACTTGGCGAGATACGCCTCCGGCGTGCCGAATTGGTCCTGGACGTCAGGCGAAGCATAGGCGAACGCCGCCTTGCCGTCGTCGCGCTGAAACGCCGCCAGTTGCTCCTTGATGACGGTGATGACGTTCTGGCGGAGCTCGTGCTCAGGCCCGCCGGCGGCCGGGCCGGCGACCAGGAGCGCGAGGACGAAGAACAGGGCCAGACGCTGACTGGCCTTCATCAATGCGCGGTGGCGACGGAGGAATCGACCGATCATCGGCATTCTGCCGCAAGGTCTACCGGGCTAGCCGTTGAGTCGGACGGTCGGTGTGAACCGCTGCAACTCGTTGACGCCGGCGTGGACGACGGCGGCTTCCGCGTCGACCGTGTGCGGCACCGCGGCGGCAAGCTTCAGGAGATGCACCTGCTTCTCCAGTTTCTCCAGGCGCGCGTGCAGGGCCCGGACGGCGTCGCGGTTTTCGTCGAGCGCCTTGTTGATCTTGCCGAAATATGGCCGCAGGCGGGCGTCGCTGTTGTTGTCGACGCGCTTCACGGCCTCACTGGTAAACCAGATGGCCCCGAACGCCATGGCAAAGGACAGGACTGCAATAACCGTGGTCATGACGATTCCCCAGGAAAATCGCGGACACGTTTGTGACCAGGGAATCCTATCAGCGGCGGGTAAATTCACCGTTAATCCATGCGCCCGCCAGCGACGACGGCGGCCGTTCGCGTCGGGAAACGGTGCTCGGCTACTCGCGGTACGCGGCGAGCGCCGGCTCGGCGTGCTTCGCCGGCCACGGTTTCGGCGCCGGTTGGACCTGCTCAGCCTTGCGCGCCTTGCGCTTGCCGATTTCGGCCTTGATCTCGTCGATCAGCATCTTCAGGTAGCGGGCCTTATGGACGTTGAGGCACATCGGCTTCGTCCTTCGTTCCAGCGGCGTCCATCACACTCCCGGCCGGCCGAACGGTCAAGGGGCGGCCAGCCGCCGCGGCGGGATTTACCGCCGGAACTGTGATAGTCTGCCGCCCTGCCGGCACCACGGTCCGGCCGAGCCGAGGTTCCAGCCATGGCCAGCGAACCCAAGGACGACACGCTCAGCGTGCAGATCGCCAACCAGATCATCAACGTCGCCAACGCCCGGCTCGCCGACGGCGTCGGCGCCGACGACATCGCCGCCGGGCTGCGCCACGCCGCCGCCAACTTCTCGGCCTACGCGCTCAACGCCCGGCGGGACCCCCCGGATCCGGCGGTGGCGGTCGAGGAGTTCGTGCGCTTCCTCGACTACTACCTCGAGCGCCACAAGGCCGAGAAGGCGCCGACCGCCGGCCTGCAGCAGCTGATCGACCGGGTCAAAAGCGAGTTCTAATTTGTCTTCGGGGGCCCCGCGGCGCGCCGGGCTCGGACCCCCGATCGCCCTTTCCTGTAGCGTTCAAATGCATGTCTTCCATGCTCGCTATAGGCGCGGTCGCGGGAAATCGCCGGCGGATTTTCGCCGGAACGGCTTGGTTATTGACGACAAAACCCGCTAAACTTCTGTTCAGCGTCCGTTAAGGCTGGGCCGACGGGCCGGTGCAACGGCCCGTAAACGGTACCCCACCCTGGGGAGGGTCATGGCAGACAATCCGGCGAATTCTCCGGCCACCCGGTTCCGCGCCGAGCGCGACCGTTTCGTTGCCATGGCTTTCTGCTGGGCCGATATCCTGATCGAATGCGACGGCAACGAGCGGATCGTGTTCGCGGTCGGCCCTACGGAACCGGCGACCGGCTTCAAGTCGCCGCAGCTGATCGGCAAATCGCTGCAGGACCTTGTGGCGCCGTCGGACCTGTCGCTGGTGCGAGGGTTGCTCGCCATCCCCCGCAAGTCGGGACGGATCGAGAACGCCTCGGTGCGCCTCAAGGGCGCCGGCGGCCAGCCGAAACCGTTGCTGTTCGCCGGCTACCGGCTCGACGACCTGGACGGGCATTATTTCATGGCCTTCCGCTCGAGCCCTTCCGCCGGCGCCAAGAAGACCCAGCAGACGGCGCGCGATCCCGAGACCGGTTTGCACGACGCCACCGCCTATGCCAACCGCGTCAAGCAGGCCATCGCCACTGGCCAGGTCGGCGAGAACAACCTGCTGACCCTGATCTCGCTGCCCGGCTACGAAGACCTGCGCCAGCGCCTGGACGAGGACACCGAACAGCAACTCCTCGACACCCTGGGCACCTACCTGCGCGCCAATTCGCTGGGCGGCGACATGGCGTCCCGGATCGGCGACGGCAAATACAGCCTGGTCCACGACGTCAGCGTAGACGTCAAGGAAGTCGAAAAGA
>JACPJY010000163.1 GCA_016187325.1 Rhodospirillales bacterium
GCCCCAGCCGCCGCCGGCCATCAGCTCGGCGACGTCGGCGGCGGTGAGGGTGGTGATGTCGCGTTTCTGCTCGCCGGCATAGGGACCGGCGGCCGGCGATTCCGCCGCAAAGAGAGCGGCCGCGAGAACGAAGGCAAGGACGAGAGCGGGATAGGACTTGTTCATGGCAACTCTCATTATTGGGATGAATGCTACGGTCGAAACCGGCGGCGATGATATGAGCGGAGCGCGCTCGCCTCACGCATTCGGCGGCAGGGCGCAGATTTCCTCGTACTTGTAGCGACGCTTCACCCGGCCGATATGCTGGAACACGTCCAGCGTCACTTCGTAGGCGGCTTTGGTGATCTCGACATGCGGGGTCCAGCAGCCGAGCTTCTGGTAGAAGGCGATGGTCTTGGTCAGTACGTCCGGGTGGATGCCGGGGAAGTACTTGGCCTCGGCCTTGGCGATCTCCTTCGCCGGCGTCTCGTTGATGTACTTGCGGGTCTTCTTGTAGGCGCGCATGAACGCCTTCGCCATGTCGGTCGCGAGCCACGCCGGCGTCGCCGCCAGGCTGGAGAACCCGCACGGCCCGATCGCCTCGCCGACGCTTGCGACCACGTGGCCAACGCCGTCGTGCTCGAGCTGCTGCGGCGCCGGGCCCTGCTGGTGGATGTAGTCGCCCTCGCCCTTGCGGAAAGCCGCGTCCATGTCGCGGCCGGCGTTGATGGCCTGGATCGAGTCGTAGTCGAGGCCCATCTTGTGGCAGGCGTACTTGAACATCGCCAGCGGCTGGCCGCCGTGATCGACCAGCACCTTCCTGCCCTTCAGGTTCGACCATTTGAATTTCGGCTCCGGCTTGCGGCCGGTGAGGAAGAATCCGTCCTTCTCGTTGATCTGGGCGAAGTGCACGGCTTTCGGCTTGACGCCGTCGTCGAGGGAGGCGATGCCCTGCGACAGCGCCGACTGCACCACGTGCGCCGAGCCGTCTATCAGCGCGTCGATGGCGGACTTACCCGGCGGCGCCACGCTGTGGGTCGGCTCCAGGCCTTCCTGTTTCAGGAATCCCCCGGACATGGTCGAGATCAGCGGGCTGTAGAACGCGGAAAAGCGCGTGAACTGGATGTTGATCTTGGTCACGGGTCGTCTCCTCCCTATCGGTGTTTATGGTTCAGGCGGTTGCCAAAGGCTTACCGTCCATGCCCGTAAAGGGCAACCCGAGATGCGCGAGGATGGTGGGGGCGATGTCGACCGCCGAGGACGGCGCGTCGACGCGGCCGGCCTTGAAGCCGCCGCCCCTGACGATCAGGAACGGGTTCTGCTCGTAGGGCCCGAGGCCGCCGTGCTGGCCGCAGCCGACCACGGTCTCGGTGGCCAGCGGATTGTCGAAGGCGACGCTCATGCCGGGCCAGCCGAAGGCGTTTTTCGCGTCCGACCGCCTCGGCGTCACCGCGATGGCGAGGGTGCCGTCGGCGCGCTGACCGACCTCGGCAAGACTGTCGCCGGCGAACACACGCTCGACTTCGTTCAGGCCTTTGAGGAAGCGGCAGATGGCGTCGATGCGGCCGCGGGCGGTGTCGGAAACGTAGATGTTGGCGCTGAAGCCGTTGGAGGCCACCGCCACCTCGGTCGAGTCCTCGGCGTCCTTGAGGCCGGCCCCGACGAGCAAAGTCTCCAGGCGGACGATGCTCTCCACCGTCTCGTGGCCGTGGTCGGAGGCGATAATCAACAACACGTCGTCGCCGCCGGCCGTGCGCTTGACCACGTCGGCGACGCGGCCGGCGTTGAGGTCGGCGGCGGCGATGACGGCCTTGTGGTCCGGCGAGCCGAGCGGCCGGGCGTGCTCGGTGTGATCGGGCTCGCACTGCCACAGCACGGCAAGACGCGGCTTCCTATCGCCCAGCACTTCGTTAACGAAGCGCTCCGTCATCGCCGTGTCGCCGGCGGCGTCGTGGCTGACCGACAACCCCTCGCCCGCCGGCAATTTCTGCAGTCCCGGGCCGAACGAGCCCTGGCGGTGGTAGACGTAGCCGTGGCCGTCCGGGTCCTGGAAATAGGCGGCGCCGGCGGAGACGTTGGAATAGACGATGCAGCCGCCGTGGTTTTCGAGCCGCTCGGCCAGGGTCGGCACCCGCAAGGTCTTGCCGGTCGCCTTGCGCAGGCGGTCGCGAAAATCCGGCGGGCCGACGCTCATCACCGTCAGCCCGCGGCCTTCGTCCAAGGCGACGCAGTTGCCCTCGAGCCCGTGGCGGCCCGGCAGGCAACCGGTGGCGATGGAGGCCGACGTGGTGCGGGTGGTCGATGGAAACACGCTGCAGTGGTGGGTGAATACCGTGCCGCCGGCAGCGATGCGGCATAGATTGGGCGTCAGCGCCGGCGTCACCATGTCGGCGCGCAGGCCGTCGCATATTACCAGTACCGCCCGTTTCATCGACAATCTCCCGTCAGCCGTCGGCGAGTACGATCAACCCGTCCACCGCCGCCACGCCCTGGCCCTGTTGCTTGACGATCAGCGGGTTGATCTCGGCCTCGGCGACACCTTTTATATAGGCGAACGACGCCATCGCCTCGACGGCGGCGGCCAGTGCCGCGGCGTCGCCCTTCGGCAGGTTGCGGTAGCCGAGCACCGGCGCCAGGCCCTTGACCTCGCCGATCATGGCCAGCGCCGCCTCGCGATCGACCGGCGCCAGGCGCACCGCCGCGTCGTCGTAAAGCTCGGTCAGCGTGCCGCCGGCGCCGAGCAGCACCAGCGGCCCGGCTTCCGGGTCGAGGCAATAGCCGACCAGGGCCTCGGCGACGCCTTTTTCCATCTTCTGCACCAGCACGCCGGCGATCTTCGCCTTCGGCTGGGCGGCGCGCACGCGTTCTCGGATTTGCGCAATGGCGCGGCGCAGTGCCGCTGAGTCCGGGATGCCGAGCACCACGCCGCCGGCCTCGGTCTTGTGCGGGACGTCGGCGGACAGCACCTTGGCGGCCGCCGGGAATTCGACGCCGGTCACGGCCTCGTTTCCCTTGACCACGCGGGTCGGAGTGCTGGCGATGCCGAGGGCCTGGAACACCGCGAGCGACGCCACCTCGTCGAGGTTGGGCGTGGTTGCTCGGTTCAGCAGCTCCGTTGCCGCCTCGACGGCGGCCTTGGTGTCCGCCCCCGGTGACATTTCCGCCGCCGGCGCTCGCCAGTCGAGATAGGCGCGCACCGCGTCGGCGCACGATTCCGGGGTGCGGAAGCCGGCGATCCCGGCCTCAGCCAACGCCTTCAGGGATTCCGCCGCCTCCGGCACGCAGAACACGGCGACCGGTTTCGCGCCCTGCTTGGCCTCGGCGATGATCGGGCTCACCGCCACCTCGGGCCGGAACTGCGCCGACGAGCCGACCACCGGCACCACCACATCGCTGTCGTCGGAGGCCACCAAGTCCTTCAGCACCGGTCCGTAGACGTCGGGCCGCGCGCCGGCCATGGTCAGGTCGATCACCGGGCCTTCGCCGATGCGCAGGTCGAGCGTGATCATGCGATTGATCACCGGCGGCGGCGGCGGTGCGAAGTCGACGCCGGCGAGGCCCAATCGGTCCACCACCATGGCGGCGCCGCCGCCGGTGGTGGTGACGACGGAGACACGGCGCCCCGCCGCCGGCCTGCGCTCCTTCACCAGGAACGGCAACTCGAGCAAGGTCTCCAGGTTGTCGACGCGGATGATGCCGTGGGCGCGGAAGAACGCGTCCGCGGCGCGGGCGCGGCCGGCCAGCGCGCCGGAATGCGACACCGCCATCTGCCGGCCGGCCTCGGAGCGGTCGAGCTTGTAGGCGATGACCGGCTTTCCCGCCCGGAACGCGCGGCGGGCGGCGGCGGCGAAGGCGTCGCGGTGGCGGATGGTTTCCAGGAACAGCAGGATCGCCCCGGTGTCGGCGTCGTCGATCAGCATGTCGATGATCTCGCCGACGGACAAATCCGCCTCGTTGCCGATGGAGACCAGCTTCGAGAACCCGAAGCCGCGCGCCTGGCCCCGCGACAGCAGCGCACCCAAGGCGGTGCCGCTTTGCGACACCACGGCGAACGGGCCCGGGATCAGCTTTGGCGCCTCGAGGGCGGCGTTGGTGGTCATCGCCAGGCCGGCGCGGACGTTGACGACGCCCATGCTGTTGGGGCCAACGATGCGGGTGCCGCCGGCGCGCGCCGTCTCTACCATCTCCTCCTGGAATTGGAAGCCGTCGTCGCCGACTTCCGCGAAGCCGTCCGAGTAGATGGTAGCGAGCGGCACATGGGCGCGAGCGCAGTCGGCGATGACGGCGGGCACGGCGTCGGCGGGCACCATGATGTAGACGTGGTCGATGGCGCCCCCGGCGTCGGCAGCAGCCTCTGCTGCGGCGCGCAGGTCCGGCCACGCCGGTTCCCCCAGCACCTCGCGGCGACCCGGGTTGATCGGCAGCACCAGCCCCTTGAAGCCATGGGCCTTCAGGTAGCGCAGCGGCCGCGCGGTATTTTTCACCGCGTCGCCGGAGGCGCCGACCAGCGCCACGGCGCGGGGCTCGAACAGGGCGCGGGCGAGGTCGCGGTCGCTCATCGGCGGGCGGCTACTCCTTCGCCGGCTTCGGCGGCCGCTGGGAGAAGCGGCGCTCGAACACCGTCTCGGCGATGCGGTTCTTCATGATCTCGGCCGAGCCGCCGGCGATCAGCCAGCCGCGGGTGCGGCGGAAGCAGTACTCGACCAGCGAGTCCGTGCTGTAGCCGGCGCCGCCCAACACCTGCAGCGCCTCGCTCGCCACCTCGAAGCCGGCGCGGTTGCAGAACGCCTTGGCGACGGCGGTGTCGGCGGCGTCGGGAAAGCCGCGGTCGGCATTGGTGGCGGCGCGGTAGAGCAGAAGCCGCGCCGCGTCGAGCTGCATCTTCATGTCGGCGAACTTCCACTGGATGCCCTGGAAGTCGGCGAGCGTGCGGCCGAACTGCTTGCGCGTCAGCGCGTGCGCCTTGGCGGTATCGAAGGCGAACTGGCCGAGCGCCAGCGAACGCGCGGCGTTGCCGATGCGCTCGACGTTGAAGCCGGCGATCTGCTTCTTGAAGCCGCCCTCGCGCAACAGCACGTTCTCCGGCCCGACGTAGATGTCGTCGAAGAACAGCGGCATCCACGAATCGCCGGACATGAACGGCGTCTGCTTGCCGGCCGAGAAGCCCTTGGACGCGCGTTCGATCAGCACCGAGCCGATGCCCTCGACGCCCTTGCCGAAGCGCACGTAGGCGAGGAACCAGTCGGCCTCCGGGCCGTGCGAGGTGA
>JACPJY010000164.1 GCA_016187325.1 Rhodospirillales bacterium
ATGAAGGCAGCGCCGCACTTCTATCTCGGCCTGATCGTGTTCGCGGTCGGGGCGCTGATCGCGGTGTTCTGCTTCTTCGGCACGTTGGTCATCGCCCGCCAGGAGCGCACCTACAAGGGCTCCATCCCGTTGGTCACCTTCGGCGCCGTGACGGCGGCTATCATCGCCGTGTTCACGGTTGCCTCGGGGGCGATCATCCTGATCCCGACCTTCCTGTGGTCGGTCGGCATCGTTTCCAGCATCGACACCCTCACCTACAAGGTGGTGTGGTGGGGCATGGGCCATTCGTCACAGCAGGTCAATGTTTCGGCCCACGTCGCAGTGTGGTATGCGATCGCGGCGATGGTGCTCGGCGCCAAGCCGCTCAGCGAGAAGGTCAGCCGGACCGCGTTCCTGCTCTATATCGCCTTCCTGCAGCTGGCTTCGGCGCACCATCTTCTGGTCGATCCGGGCATCAGCTCGGAATGGAAAATCTTCAACACCTCGTATGCGCTTTATCTGGCGGTGCTGGGCAGCATGATCCATGGCATGAGCGTGCCCGGCGCCATAGAGGCGGCGCAGCGCCGCCGGGGCTTCACGCAAGGCATCTTCGGCTGGCTCAGGAAAGCGCCGTGGGGCAACCCGGCGTTTTCGGGCATGGTGCTGTCGGTGGTGATGTTCGGCTTCCTCGGCGGCATCTCTGGTGTCGTCCTCGGCACCGAGCAGCTCAACCTGATCATGCACAATACCCTCTATGTGACCGGGCATTTCCACGCCACCGTGGTCGCCGGCACGACTCTGGCGTTCATGGCGGTCACGTACTTGGTGGTACCGCTGATCTTCCGCCGCGAGTTGGTGATGAAGAAGCTGGCGCAATGGCAGCCGTACCTGTTCGGCATCGGCGCCATGGGTATCTCGCTGTTCATGATGGGGGCCGGGACGCTCGGCGTGTCGCGCCGTCATTGGGACATCACTTTCGGCGACTCGGTGCTGTCGTTCGACTACCCTCCGGCCGCCTTCCTGATGATGGGATTGAATGGCATCTTTGCCATCATTGCGTCGTTGGGCGGCATCATCTTCATCGTCATCGTCGTCGCCTCGATCCTGTACGGCAAGCCGCGCGACGAGGCGGCGGTGAAGGCCAACCCGGTGGTGCTGCCGGGCAGCGGCGCAGCGGTGGCCGCCTACGGCAGCGAAGGGACGCTAAAGCTGCCAGGGACGATCGCGTTAATCTCGCTGTTCTTCGCGGCGTTCGTCCTCTACTACTTCGTCAACTGGAAGTACCTGTCGGAGGTGTGGCCGCTCAGTTAACGGCTGGGCAGAGGAACCACTCGCTTCCCCGATGGCTCCTCGTCACTTTCGACCGGTGAAGGAGATAGTTCGGAGTTCGAGCGGATGCGCAGGATAACTGGCTGGCTTGTTGCCGTCCTCATGGCGGCGCCGTCCCTGCTCGGCGGCGGCGCGAGTCTGGCTCATGATGCGACCGCAGCCGCGGACATCGACAGGACGGCGTTCCGCGAGACCGCGGCGCTCGAAACAAGCCAGGCGGTGGTCGGCCGCGCCGTCGGCGACTATGCCTTCACCGACAGCTACGGCCGCCATGCTCGGCTGGCCACTTACCAGGGCAAGCCGCTGGTGGTCAGCTTGGTCTACACCAGCTGCGCCGATTTCTGCCCGACCATCTCCAAGGCAGTCGGCGATGCCGTCGACGCCGCCGTCAGCGCCTTCGGCCATGACGCCTTCTCGGTCGTCACCATCGGTTTCGACAGCCGTGCTGATACGCCGTCGCGGATGCGGGCGTTCGCCGCGAGCCACGGGCTCAAGGCGCCGAATTGGTCGTTCCTCAGCACCGATGCCGACACCATCCTCGGCCTCAGTCAGGACCTGGGCTTCACCTTCTTCCCGTCGGCCAAGGGCTTCGATCACTTGGCACAGACGACTCTGATCGACCCCGAGGGCCGCGTCTACCGGCAGGTCTACGGCACCGACTTCGCGCCGCCGTCGCTGGTCGAGCCGATGAAGGAGTTGATCTTCAAGCGCCGGTCCGAGTTGACCAGCGTTGCCGGGCTGGTCAACCGGGTTCGGCTGTTCTGCACCATTTACGATCCCGCCAGCGGCCGCTATAGATTCGACTATTCGCTGTTCATCACGCTGATCATCGGCACGTTGAGCCTCGGCGCGGTGGCGGCGGTGATGGTGCGGGCATGGTGGCGCACGCGGCGGCTCCACGGCGGCGCCTGAGCCGCACTCCTCCGGACTAGAGACATTTTCGTTGGCGATATTCCGACAGACGCTCAGGCTCTGCTTCATGTGGCTCGAGGGCTGGCTTGACAGGGCCTTCGGCAGTCGCTGGAATCCGATGTATCACTTGGGCGCGCTCGGCTACTTCTATTTCTGGGTGGTCGTGATCAGTGGCGTCTATCTTTACATCTTCTTCGACACCGGCATCCCCAACGCCTTCAAGTCAGTCGAATACCTGACGAACGAACAATGGTGGCTGGGTGGCATCCTGCGCAGCCTGCACCGCTATGCCTCCGACGCGTTGATGGTTATGATGGGACTGCACATCGCCCGTTTGTGGGCCTTCGACCGCTGCCGCGGCAATCGTTGGTTCACGTGGATCACCGGCGTGCCGCTCATCTGGCTGGTGTTTGTCGCCGGCGTCTCCGGCTACTGGCTGGTGTGGGACAAGCTGGCCCAATACGTCGCCATCGCGTCCACCGAGTGGCTGGACTTCCTGCCGATCTTCGGCGAGCCGATCGCGCGCAACTTCCTGTCGCCAAAGACTCTCGACAGTCGCTTCTTCACGCTGCTGATGTTCCTGCATATCGCGGTGCCGCTGATCATGCTCTTCCTGCTGTGGTTTCACCTGCAACGGATCAACCGCGCCAAGGTCAACCCGCCGCGCGGGCTAGCCATCGGCACGATGGCGATGCTGCTGGTCCTGAGCCTCGTCGAACCGGCGACCAGCCAGGGCATCGCCGATCTTTCCCGGGTGCCGTTTCCAGTGAAGCTCGACTGGTTTTACTTGTGGCCGTTCCCGCTCGCCGAGCGGTGGGGCGCGGCGGTCCTGTGGGGGCTGGCGGTCGGCAGCACTCTGCTGCTGGCGGCGATCCCGTGGCTACCGCCGCAACGCAAAGAGGCGACCGCCGTGGTCGACCTCGACAACTGCAACGGCTGCACCCGTTGCGCCGAGGACTGCCCGTATGCCGCCATCACCATGGGCCCGCGCACCGACGGCAAGCCGTTCGAGCGACAAGCGGTGGTCGACCCCGATCTGTGCGTGAGCTGCGGCATCTGCGTCGGCTCGTGCCCGACGGCGACGCCGTTCCGCCGCGCCACCGCGCCGATCCCGGGTATCCAGCTGCCGGCGCTGACCGTCGAGGAACTCCGCAGTCGCGTCACGGTGGCGGCGAAGGGACTCGCCGGCAACGACCGGGTGCTGGTGTTCGGCTGCGACCACGCGAATAAGACCGACAAGCTCAACGGCACCGGGGTGGCAACGGTTGGTCTGCCGTGCGCCGCCATGCTGCCGCCGTCGTTCATCGACTACGTGCTCAGCCGCGGCCTCGCCGACGGCGTAGCGATCGCCGGCTGCCGCGACGGCGAGTGCTGTTTCCGTTTCGGCGTGCGTTGGACCGAGGCGCGCCTGAATGGCGAGCGAGACCCGCACTTACGCGCCCGGGTGCCGCGCCAGCGCATCGCCCGCATCTGGGCGGCGCCAACCGAGTGGCGGCGGCTGGAAAGTGATCTGGCAGATTTCCGCGCCCGCTTGCGGGTGATGACGGAGAAAGAGGCGGCCGAATGACCAGCACGCTACGATACCTCGGTCAAGGCACGGTGT
The DNA here is from genome assembly GCA_016187325.1 of Rhodospirillales bacterium. Taxonomy (GTDB): domain Bacteria; phylum Pseudomonadota; class Alphaproteobacteria; order Rhodospirillales; family Casp-alpha2; genus JACPJY01. The sequence goes on from JACPJY010000164.1 coordinate 3,824, forward strand.
ACGCGCTGTTCGCGGCGCTGATCGGCTATCTGTCGATGTATCCGGTCTACAACCCGTTCCCGTCGGACCACGCGCTGGTCAAGTTCAGCCTCGCCTATGCCGGCAAGCCGAAGGGCGAATGCCACCGACGCACTGCCGAGGAGCTGGCGAAGCTGGCGCCCAACATGCGCAAGCCCTTCGTCTGCCCGCGCCAGCGCCTGTCGCTGCTGATCGAGCTAGAAATGGACGGCGCAGTTCTTTACCGTGACGTGTTGAATCCGACGGGGCTTTCCGGCGACGGGCCGTCGCGGGCGTATCGGCGCTTCACCGTGCCGGCGGGCGAGCACCGGTTCGTGGCGCGGCTTCGCGACTCCGACCGCGCCGAGGGCTTCGACCACGTTCGCGACGAGAAAGTGACGCTGAAGGTCGGGCAGAACCTGGCGATCGACTTCAAAGGCACGGCCGCCGGATTCACCTTCAACTGAGGATCGTTCGATGGCGCTTGTGGACTGGCGTGACGACTTCAAAATCGGCATCGACTCGGTCGATTACGAGCATCGGCAGATGATCGAATTGATCAACGCCATCCACGAGAAGCTTTCGCACGATGCGCCAAAGAATGAGGTCATTGACTTTTTGGGCGAGGTGTTCACGCGCATCTCCGCCCACTTCGCGCTTGAAGAGAAGATCATGCGCAGCTGGAAATACGACCAGTACGACGACCACAAGGCCGATCATGAACGCCTGCTCGACGAAATCCGCGACATCATGGACGGCTACGAGGCGGGCACCATCGCCGCCGCCGAAGCGGAGCTGTCGGCGCGGCTGAACGCCTGGTTCACCGATCATTTCAAGACCAAGGACTCGCGCCTGCACCGCCACCTGGGGGTCTGAGGACTTTCATCGGCTTGCGAGGCTATCCCGTCACATTCGCATCCATTAAGATGGCCGGCGCAGCGCCGATTGCGGCGTCGGAGGATACCCTTGGCGGGCCTGGATCAATTGACGGACGAGGACAGGGAGATCGTGCGCCGGCTGCCGTTGTTCGCCAGCCTGCCGCCGGAGGCGCTGGCGAAGCTGCTGGAGGGCGCCCGCATCAACGAATACGCCAAGGGCGACGTGCTGTTCCGGCGTGACGACCCGGCCCACAACTTCTATGTTGTGCTTGCCGGCTGGGTGAAGCTCTACCGCGCCACCGAGGACGGCGAGGAGGCGGTGATCCACGTGTTCAGCCGCGGCGACAGCGTTGCCGAGGCGGCGGCGTTCCTCGGCCGGGAGTTTCCGGCCAGCGCCGAGGTCGCCGAGCCTGCTCGCGTCCTGCATATTCCGACCGCAACGTTTCTCAACGAGCTGCGCTCGACGCCGGCGATTGCCATCAACATGCTAGCCTCGATGTCGCGCCACCTGCACCAGCTAGTGATGGAGGTCGAACAGCTCAAGACCCGCTCGGCGACACGGCGCGTGGTCGAGTTCCTGCTTCGTCTATGCACGGTGCGCACGGGCTCGCAGGTGATCGCGCTGCCCTACGACAAGAACCTGATCTCCGGGCGGCTCGGCATGAAGCCGGAAAGCCTGTCGAGGATCCTCGCCAAGCTGCGCGAGATGGGCGTACGCACCGAGCAGAACCGCGTCATCATCAGCGACGTCACAGCACTGGTCCGCTATTGCGAGGGCGAGGCGGTAGAGGATCAGGCCGTGGCGCGCTAGCTGTCGACGCCGAGCCGCGGCCGAGTCAGAATCGGCCAGTAGACCCAACTGAAGATTGCGAATACCACGCACCAGCCGATGCCGGCGGCCAGCAGCATGGCGTTGTAGAACTGCGGCAGCACGAACGGCCCCACTACCCGGATCAGCGCCGCTAGCGACAACAGCAGATAGGCAACGGCGATTTCCAGCGCCACTTTCAGCGGCCGCCCGGTATGGCCGAGCCCGGCACGAGTCATGATGCCGAGCGTCATGCTGCCGATGGCGCCGACAGTCAGCGCATGCAACGCCGTCGCCTCGATCATCTCGCCGCCAATCAGCGCCCATGCCTTCAACGCCAACCCGGCGACCATCCAAGCGAAGCCGAGGTGCACGATCCACAGGATCGGCTGGTCGAAGACTTGCCAGCCGCGCCAACGTACCAGTCGGGCGCCGTTTGCTGCCGCCGCGAACAACGCC
>JACPJY010000165.1 GCA_016187325.1 Rhodospirillales bacterium
GCCGCCCTCGAGATACGCGGCGCGCACCTGCGGGTCGGCGAGCAACTCGGCGCCGGTCCCGGTCATGGTGATGCGGCCGTTGACCATGATGTAACCGCGTTGCGCCAGCTTCAACGCGTGATAGGCGTTCTGCTCGACCATGAAGATGGTCATGCCCTCGTGTTCGTTGATCTCCCTGATGCGACGGAAGATTTCCTTGACCAGCAAGGGCGCGAGGCCGAGCGAAGGTTCGTCGAGCAGAAGCAGCTTCGGCCGCCCCATCAACGCCCGCGCAATCGCCAGCATCTGCTGCTCGCCACCCGAAAGCGTGCCGCCACGCTGGGCGTGGCGGTCCTTGAGGATGGGGAACAGGGCATGCACCTTTTCCACGTCGGCCTCGAAGTACTTGGGATCGGCCGTCGTCGCGCCCATCTGCAGGTTCTCGTTGACCGTGAGTTGGGGAAATATGCGTCGTCCCTCGGGTGCGTGGGCGACGCCGGCGCGAACGATCTCGTGGGTGGGGCAACGGGTGACATCTTTGCCGTCGAAGACGATGCGACCGCGTGCCGCCCGCGGGTTGCCGCAAACCGCCTTCAGCAGCGTCGACTTGCCGGCGCCGTTGGCGCCGATCAGGGCGACGATCTCGCCTTCGCGGACCTCCAGATCGACCCCGCGCAGGGCCTCGATGTTGCCGTAGAAGACATGGACGGCGGAAACGCTCAGCATCGCGATCACGCCCCTTCCCCGGGCCGCAGGTCGCGGGCGACCTCGGGCGGCAGCGCCTCGTCTACCTCCTCGCCCAGATAGGCGCGAATGACATGCGTTCCTCGTCGCGGATCGACAGAAGAAGCTGGTTGAGCTCGGCGGATTCACGGGGGTTCAGCCCGGCCGCCGGCTCGTCGAGGCAAAGCAGCACAGGTCGCGCGCACATGGCGCGGGCGATTTCCAGCCGTCGCTGGGCGCCGTAGGGCAGGTTGCCGGCGTCCCAGTCCGCCTGCTCGACGAGGTCGACGCGTTCCAGCCAGAGCCGCGCGAGCGCCACCGCCTGGTCCTCTGCCTCCTGATAGCCGCCGACGCCCAACACGCCGAGAAACGAATAGCCCGACGCTCGCATCAACGGATTGTGCTGGGCGACGACCAGGTTCTCGAGCGCCGACATGCGCGGAAACAGGCGGATGTTCTGGAAGGTGCGGGCGACACCGGCCTGGGCGATGCGGAAACCTTCCATACGCTCGAGCAGGCGGTCGCCGTCGGGCAGGTGAAGGCTGAGCCGCCCTATCGTCGGCCGGTAGAAACCGGTCAGGCAGTTGAAGACGGTCGTCTTGCCGGCGCCGTTGGGGCCGATTATGGCGGTGATCTGGCGGTCGAGGGCCTGGAAGCTCAGGTCCTCGACGGCGATCAAGCCGCCGAACCGCATCGTCAGGTGTTCGACCGTCAGCAGCGGCGCGGGCACATCGTGCGATCCGGCGGGTTGGGCGTTCATGACGCGGCGCCTCTGGCTACCGGCGTCGGACGATCGAGCCGGATGGTCGGCTTGCGATGGGCAAGCAGCCCGCGCGGCCGCCAGATCATGATCACCACCATGGCGGCGCCGAACAGCAGCATGCGGAACTGCGCGAATTCGCGCCCCAGCTCGGGAAGCAGCACCAGGATGCCGGCGGCCACGACGACGCCGACCTGGCTTCCCATGCCGCCGAGCACGACGATCGCCACCACGGTCGCCGATTCCGTGAAGGTGAAACTCTCGGGACTGATGAATCCCTGCCGGGTAGCGAAGAACGAGCCGGCGAACCCGGCGAACATGGCGCCGATGCCGAAGGCGGTGAGCTTGGTGTTGCGGGGATTGATGCCGAGCGAGCGGCAGGCGATCTCGTCCTCGCGCAGCGCCTCCCACGCTCGCCCGACGGGCAGCCTGCGGATTCTGAGCGTGAACAGGTTGGTGACCAGGGCCAGCACCAGGATCAGGAAATACAGGAAGATGACGCGGTGCTGCCCGGAATAGTCGAACCCCTGGTACGCCATGCCGAACACCCGGTGAATGGCCGCCAGCCATTGATCGAACAGCTGGTGGAAAGCGGTGACGCCCTCGGGCGGCGACGACGTGAACGGGAAGCCGAAGAACGACGGCCGCGGAACGCCCGAGATGCCGTCCGGCCCGCGGGTGACCGGGTACCAGTTGATCAGGATGATGCGGATCATCTCGCCGAAGCCGAGGGTGACGATGGCGAGATAATCGCCGCGCAGGCGCAACACCGGAAAACCGAGGATCACCCCGGCGGTGGCGGCGAACAGCCCCGCCAACGGCAGGCAGACCCAGAACGACAGGTCGAACGTCACCGCCATCAGCGCGTAGCTGTAGGCGCCGACCGCATAGAACGCCACGTACCCGAGATCGAGCAGGCCGGCGAGTCCGACGACGATGTTGAGTCCCCAGCCCAGCATCACGTAGATCAGAACCGTGGTCGCCACGTCGATCACGTAGCGGTTCGAGAACGGCAGGAACGGCAAGGCGAAGGCGAACACAATCACCGCTGCCGCCACCCAAGGGATCAGGACTTGCACCACCGCCTCAAGCCGGGCGCCGATGCCGGCGAACGCGCTTGGCGCCGGCCGGCGCGCCCGCGTCTCGCGATAGCTGGCCAGCGCCAGGCGACCCAGGAACACGGCGACGACACCGATGGCGAGCCAGTCGAACCGGGTCTCGATGCCGAGCACGCCCCCCTGGTCGACGGTGTGGAATCCGACCAGCGGCAGGAAAAGCGCGACGGCGACCACCGCCGCC
>JACPJY010000156.1 GCA_016187325.1 Rhodospirillales bacterium
GACGCTGGCCGTCACCTACGAGGTGTTCGTGCGCTACGCGCTGAAGGACCCGACCGCGTGGGCGTTCGACATCGCCTACATCATGTACGGGGCGATGTTCATGATGGCCGGCGCCTATACGCTGTCGCGCGACGGCCACGTGCGCGGCGACGTCATCTACCGGCTGTGGCCGCCGAAGGTTCAGGCATGGATCGAACTCTGCCTTTTTTTCGTGTTCTTCTTCCCCGGCATCCTGGCGCTGATCTACGCCGGCATCGTCTACGCCTCAGAATCCTGGGCTTACAGGCCGTTCGGCGCCGGCGGCGTCGTTGGTGAAATCGCCATCAACAGCCCGGCCGGCATACCGGTATCGCCGTTGAAGACGCTGTTGCCGTTGGCGGCGTTCATGGCGCTCCTGCAAGGCCTTGCCGAACTGGCGCGCTGCGTCGTCTGCATCCGCACCGGCGACTGGCCGGCGCGGCTGAAGGACGTCGAGGAGCTGGACATCGCGCTCGAGCACAAGGAGGAGTTGCTGCAGGCCTCCGACGCGATCATGCATGGACATCTTGGAGAGAAGCGATGACGGACCCGCAAGTCGCCCTTCTGCAACTGGGCCTGTTCGTCGTCACCATCCTGCTCGGCTTCCCCATCGCTTTCACCCTCGTCGCCATGGCGGTGATCTTCGGCTACTACGCCTATTTCGACGCCACCCGGATGCATTCGCTCCTCGACAATCGCATTTTCGACCTGCTGGTCAACCAGACGTACTCGGGTGGCGGTGCCGCTCTTCCTGTTCATTGGCTACGCGGTCGAGCGCGCCAACATCATCGACCGGTTGTTCTTCACCCTCAACATCGCCCTCCGTCACATTCCGGGCTCGATGGCCATCGCGACGCTGGCGACGTGCGCCCTCTTCTCGACCGCGACCGGCATCGTCGGCGCCGTGGTGACGTTGATGGGGCTGCTCGCCTTTCCGGCGCTGCTGAAGGCCGGCTACGACGAAAAGATGTCGGCCGGCGTCGTTTGCGCCGGCGGCACTTTGGGCATCCTGATCCCGCCCAGCATCATGCTGATCGTCTATGGCGCCGCGGCCACCGTTTCCGTGGTCAAGTTGTATGCCGGCGCCATGCTTCCCGGCTTGATGATTGCCGGCCTCTACATGCTTTACGTCATGACCCGCGTCATCATCAACCCGAAGCTGGCACCGAAGCCGCCGAGAGAAATGACGGATATTTCCGCTCGCGAAATGCTGTGGATGGTCGTGACATCATTCCTGCCGCTGGCGGTGCTGATCTTTTGCGTGTTGGGCGCCATTATCATGGGGCTGGCGACGCCGACCGAGGCCGCTTCCTTGGGCGCATTCGGTGCCTTGGCGTTGGCTGCCAGCTACCGGTTGGTGGAGATCCGCGATGGCAGGGTGAAACCGCAGTGGGTAGCGACGGCAGCCGCCGAGAACAACTGGCTGACGGCGATCGCTGTCGGCGGCGTCGTGGTGACCCTCGCCTACCTCGCCTACATCGCGGTGCGGGTGACAGCCACTGTGTGGTTTGATATGCCGGCCATCGAGCGCCGCCTGCCGGGCGACCCGGGTCAAATCATCGTCATCGGCTTGGCGGCGGCGGCGGTGATTCGGTATTACGGGCACCGGATCCCGCTCGTCCAGTGGTTTGTTCCCGATAAGCCGGCGACCCGGGCCGTTTATGATTTCGTCGGCCGTGGCACGCTGATCGGGTTGGCGGTCGGCGTCGCCTACATGGCCGGCATCAACTATTTCGGCCTGTTGAAGGTCATCTACGCCGAGGAGTCGACGCGCTACGGTGCCGACGTCGGGTACCTGCTCGGCACCTGGGCGTTCCTGATGTGGCGCGGCACGGAGTGGCCCAAGCTCAAGGAATCGGTGTTCCTGACGGCGCGTACGGCGGCCATGGTGTGCTGGCTGTTCATCGGATCGTGGAGCTTCTCGTCGGTGTTTTCATACCTGGGCGGCCACGAAATCATCGAACACTTCGTGCTCGGCCTGAAGTTGTCGCCGATCACGTTTCTGCTGATAGCGCAGATCATCATCTTCCTGCTCGGCTGGCCGTTGGAGTGGTCGGAGATCATCATCATCTTCGTGCCGATCTTCCTTCCCATGCTGCCGCACTTCGGGGTCGATCCGCTGTTCTTCGGCGTCCTGGTGGCGATGAACCTGCAGACCTCGTTCCTGACGCCGCCGATGGCGATGGCGTGTTACTACCTGAAGGGCGTTGCGCCGCCGCACGTCCAGCTTATCGACATCTTCAAAGGGTCCTTGCCGTTCCCGTTGATGGTGTTCGTCGCCATGGTGGTCGTGTATCTTTACCAGGGTATGGTGTTGTGGCTGCCGGACTGCTTCTACGGCGTCGGCGAATTCAAGCCGGGTGTCAGCTTCTGCTCATGGGAACGGTTCATATCGTATTAGCCGCCGCCCGCCACGGCGGACGGCGATGGCGACGAATCCGGGATGAGATGACATGGATGGACAGCCGTTGGACAAAAGCCCGATCGAGATGACCGCCGCCGAAGCGGCCGTGGCGATCCGCGCCGGCACCGTTAAGTCGGAACAACTTGTCCAGGCATGCATCGACCGCATCGACCAGGTCGACGACAAGGTCGAGGCATGGGCCTATTTCGATTCCGAGTACGCCCTGAAACAGGCGAAGGAAGCCGACCTCGCCGTCGTCGAGGGCAAGCCGACGGGGCCGCTGCACGGCGTGCCGGTCGGCATCAAGGACATCTTCGATACCCACGACATGCCGACCGAGGACGGCACCGTGCTGCACGCCGGCGAACGGCCCCTCCACGACGCGACCGCAGTGGCGCTGTTGCGCCAGGCCGGTGCCGTGATCATGGGCAAGACGGTGACCACCGAGCTTGCCGTCTACGGCCCCGGCAAGACCCGCAACCCGCACAACCCCGAGCACACTCCCGGTGGGTCGTCGAGCGGCTCGGCGGCCGCCGTCGCCGCGCACATGGTGCCGCTCGCCATCGGCTCTCAGACCAACGGCTCCGTGATCCGTCCCGCCGCCTATTGCGGCGTCGTCGGTTACAAGCCTACCCACGGCCTGATCTCGCGCAATCGGGTGCTGCAAATCTCGCGTCCGCTCGACACCGTCGGGGTGTTCGCCCGCGACATCGGCGACGCGGCGTTGATCGCCGAGCAGATGATCGGCTTCGACGAATTCGATCCCGATACCCGGCCGCGGCCGCGGCCGCGGCTGAGCGAGGTCGCGGCGTCGGAACCGCCGGTGACGCCGAGGCTGGCCTTCGTCAAGACGCCGATCTGGGACCGCGCCGAAGCGACCACCAAGGAGGCCTTCGCCGAGTTGGTGGAGCACATCAACGAGTTTGCCGCCGCCGCGGATCCGAGCGCCGCTAAATTCGCGGAAGACGCGGTCAAGGAAATGGAGCTGCCGCCGCTGTTCGACGAGGCCCTCGGCTGGCATACCACCATCATGGAAGCCGACCTGGCCAAGAGCCACGCCCACGAATACCAGACCGGCAAGGACAAGC
>JACPJY010000157.1 GCA_016187325.1 Rhodospirillales bacterium
CGCTGCCCTGACGGCACCAGCACCATGCACAGCGACTTGACCAAGGTGCGCCAGACCTTGTTCAACCTTCTCTCCAACGCCTGCAAATTCACCGACCGCGGGCGGATCGTGCTCGACGTGTCGCGCCATGGAAAAGGCAGCAAGACACGGTACCGCTTCGCCGTCTCCGACACCGGCATCGGTATGTCGGAGGCCGAGATCGCCAGGGTTTTCGAAGCCTTCGCTCAGGCCGGTGCCGGCACGTCGTCGCAATTCGGCGGCACCGGGCTCGGGCTCGCCATCACCCGCCGTTTCTGCGAGTTGCTCGGCGGCGGCGTGACGGTGACCAGCCAAAAGGGCAAGGGCTCGACCTTCGTCATCGAGCTTCCCGCCGATCTCAAGGCGGCGACGCTGCCGGCGCGCACCGTCGATGCCGACCGGGCACCGGCCGCCGGCGCCGCCGCCGGGGTCAGGAAGCCAACCGTGCTGGTGATTGACGACGACGCCGTCGTCCGCGATCTGCTCCGCCGCTACCTGACGCGTAACGGCTATAACGCGGTGCTCGCGGAAAGCGGCGAGGAGGGAATCCGCCTTGCCGGCGAGATGTCGCCCGACGCCATTACGCTCGACGTGCTGATGCCGCAAATGGACGGCTGGGCGGTTCTGAAGGCGCTGAAGGACGATCCGGCGGTTGCCGATATTCCCGTCATCATGCTGACCATCGTCGACGACAAGAACCTCGGCTTCTCGCTCGGTGCGGCGGATTATCTGGCGAAGCCGGTGGACCAGGCGAAACTGATTCAGATTCTCGAACGGCATTGCCCGAAGGCCGGCCAGGCGCGGGTGCTGGTAGTCGAGGATGAAGAATCGACCCGCCGCATGATGCGCCTGATCCTGGAGCGCGAGGGCTGCGTCGTCGCCGAGGCCGAGAACGGCCGCGTCGCCCTCGAGCGGCTCGACGCGGGCCCACCCGATCTAATCGTGCTCGACCTGATGATGCCCGAAATGGACGGATTCGAGTTCCTGGCGGAGTGCGGCAAGAACGAAACCTGGCGCAAGATCCCAATCGTCGTGATGACCGCCAAGAAGCTGACCGCCGCCGACCGACGGCGCCTGGAAGGGGGCGTGGCGATGCTGCTGGAGAAGAGCGACGACGACCTGGATGCGCTGCTGGCGTTGCTCCGCGACGTGATCGCCAAGCGGCCCGGGCCGACGCCGGCGGCCGCCCCTCCCGCGTCGACGGCGAAAACGGCCGACGATCGAGCAGTTTCCCAGATTCCGGTCATCAAAGGCTCAGCGGCGGTCGCCGGCCGGCCGCTGACGACCGGCCACGTCCTGGTGGTCGACGACCTGGAGACCAACCGCGAGCTGCTGAAGCGCCATCTCGTCCGCGACGGCCACACCGTGACCCTTGCCGACGGCGGCCGGCAGGCGTTGGCGGTCGCCGACCGCGAGCCGTTCGACGTCATTCTCCTCGATTTAATGATGCCGGACCTGAACGGATTCGCCGTGCTGTCCCGCCTCAAGGCCGACGGCCGGACCGAGAACATCCCGGTCATCATGATTTCAGCGTTGAACGAGGAGAAGCACGCCATCCAATGCATCGAGGCCGGCGCCGAGGACTATCTTACCAAGCCGTTCGATATCGTGCTGCTGCGGGCACGGATCAACTCCTGTATCGAGCGCAAGCGCGCCCACGATCGCGAGGAGGTCTACCGGGTGCGCCTGGAGGCGGAAAAGGAAAAATCCGAGGACCTGCTGCTCAACATCCTGCCGCCGAAGATCGTCGATCGCATCAACGCCGGCGAGGAATTGATCGCCGATCGGTTTGATAGCGTCAGCGTGCTATTCTCGGACTTGGTCGGGTTCACCGAGATTTCGGCGTCGATGGGGCCGTCAGAGCTGGTCCATAGTCTCAACCGGCTATTCTCCTGCTTCGATCTTCTGGCCAAGCAGTTCGGAGTCGAGAAGGTGAAGACCATCGGCGATGCCTACATGGTAGTTGCCGGCCTGCCCGACCCGAAGCCCGATCATAAGGAGGCTTGCGCCGAAATGGCGCTCGGCATGATCAAGGTGCTCGACGAGATCAACCCGACCTTGGCCAAGCCGTTCGACATCCGGATCGGCATCCACAGCGGTCCCGTGGTCGCCGGCATCATCGGCAAGCACAAGTTCGTCTACGACGTTTGGGGGAGCACGGTGAACGTCGCCAGCCGCTTCGAATCATACTGCATTCCCAACCACATTCACGTATCGGCCGAGTTGGCCGGCCCGCTGGCGGAAAAATTCGTTTTCGAATCCCGGGGATTGCTGAAGATGCGCGGCGTCGGCGAAATCGAGACGTTCTTCCTCAAGGGCCGCAAGGGCGCCGCCTGAGCCTGAGCGGCGCCAGCCCGGACGGCCGCCGTCACGTCTTGGCGGGGAAAAATCCCGTCACGGCAGCGCGCAAGGCATCGAGCGAGAACGGTTTCGGCAGGATGGCGTCGGCGCCAATCCTTTCCGCCGCCTTCAGCGCCGCCTCGGGGGTCATCTCGGAGTAGCCCGCCGAGGTGGCGAGAATCTTTGCTTCGGGGCGCATCCGGCGCATCTCCTGGATGCCTTTGATCCCGCCCATCCCGGCCATGAAGATGTCGGTGACGACGAGCGCGTAGTCCAGCCGCTCGAAGTCCTTGAGCGCGTCTTCCATGTTGAGCGCGATGGTCACCCGGAAGCCTTCGCGCGACAGTGCCCGGCTGAGGATGTCGAGGGTGTTTTTGTCGTCTTCGACGACCAACACGTTTCGAACGCCCTTGGCTCCCAGCATCGTTCCCTCAGCTTTTCGATTGTGGCAGCAAGTTCTCAATTTTCTCGAGCAGCCGGGACAATTCGATCGGCTTGGTGTCGTAATCGTCGCACCCGGCCGCCAAGGCCTTCTCCCGGTCTCCGGTCATGGCATGGGCGGTGAGCGCGATGATCGGGATGGCGGCTGTTTCGGCCGCCGCTTTCAGCCGCCGCGCCGTCTCCCATCCGTCGATCCCGGGCAGGCTCAGGTCCATCAGAATGAGGTCGGGGCCGCCCTGGGTAGCCGTACCGATGCCGGTTTCGCCGTCGGCCGCGAGCACCACCTCAAAGCCTCTGCGTCGAAGCCGCCGCGCCAGCATGTCGCGGTTCATCTCATTATCCTCGATGACCAGAACCTTGGCCATGTCCTCCCCCTGGGAAGGTCCGCCACCGAGGCGGCTGGCGGTTAACGGCAATCGCGCTGACGACGGCGCGAATTGCGGGCCGGCCAAGTATAATCGGAAACGCCGCGATCGGAAGAAATTTGTGCCCGGCCGGAGACCACGGTCATTTCCCGGGACGCCGGTTTTCCAAAAGCCGCGTCATGGTGAGGCGCAGATCGGCGAGCGGGAAGGGCTTCGGCAGGATGGCGTCGGCCCCCACCTCGCGCGCCGTTTTCAGCGCCGCTTCCGCCGACATGTTGGAAAAACCGGCGGAGATGGCGATGATCGGCACCTCCGGCCGCGCCTGGCGCATGCCGGAGATTCCTTTGATGCCGCCCATGCCTTCCATGAACACGTCGGTGATCACCAGGTCGTACTTCCGGCCCTGGAACCTGGCGAGCCCGTCCTCGGCGCGGTGCACTACGTCCACATGGTGGCCATTCTTGGAGATGACGCGGGAGATCAGCGAGGCGTGGGATTCCTCGTCGTCGATCACCAGTACGTTTAATGGCGATGTGGCCGGCAAACATGCCCCCCCTGGCCCTGGGCGGTGCCGATCATAGCATATTTGCCCCGATTGTCGGCGCTTCAGCCCCCGAACTTGGCAAATCCTTTGAGATCGGCCTGCTCGAACAGGTCGCGACAGTAGCGCCGGAGCGCCTCGGCGCGGGTTTCCGGCCAGCCGCCGAACGCGGCATTGGCGTGGAACTTAGCCGCCAGCTCGTCGTCGGAAAGAGGTTCGCGCGCGCCGCCCCTGAGATGCGGTTGCGTCGCCTCGCGGCCGCTGCCGTCCTTCAGGGTGACGCTCAGATGGCCCGTGTAGTTGCGCGGGTATTCGTTGGCTGGGTCGATCCGGTAATGCACCTTTTCGGCCAGCTTGAGCAGTCGTGCATCGGCGATGCGTTGCTCGGTGTATTGGCCGAGCCCGGCGGCGCCGTCGACGAACGCGATGGCGACCGAGAACGGCACGCTGAACTTGGCCGAATAGGGCGTCGTGGGGCGCGTCTTTTCGGCACGCGGCTCCCACAGGCGGTGCACGGTGCCCTCGCCGACGTCGCAGCGCACCTCGACGATGTCGTCGGCGGCGACGCCGGCGCCCTTGAGCTTCAGCGCCGCGTCGATGAACGGCTGGCACATGGTGCCGCAGGCATAGGGCTTGAAAGCGATGCCGGTCATCCGCCAGGTCCGGCCGAGGCGGTCGGTGAGCGCGCCGAAGTCGGGCGCGATGCCTTCGCTACCGAATGCCATGAAGAAGCCGTGTTTACCCTCGAACACCGTGCGCGGTCCGTTAAATCCGGCGCGCGCCAGCATCGCCGCCCGGAGTCCGGCCTGCGCCGCCCAGCCGGGGTGCAACCGCTTCGTCCACGCCCCCTCGGCAAGGTACTCGATGATCCCCGATGCCAGGCTGCCGGCGATGCCGAGCGCGTCGGTGATCTGCCGGGCGTCGAGCCCGAGCGCGGCGCCGGCGCCGGCGGCCGCGCCCATCGCCCCGATCACCGCCGTCGGATGGAAGCCGGCCCGGTGCTGCGCGGTCGGTGCCACCAGCGCCATCCGGCACATCACCTCGGCCGCCACCGCCATGCCCTTCAGCGCGTCGGCGCCCGAGCGGCCTTCGGACTCGCACGCCGCGAGCGCCATCGGCACCGCCACGGCGCCGGTGTGCACCGGCGTGCCTTCGAAGGTGTCGTCGAAATCCTCGCCGTGGGCAGCAGTCCCGTTGACGACCGAGGCGCCGGCGGCGTCCATCGTGCCCACGTGGCCGATGGCGGTGGCCTTGCCGGTGCCGCCCCAGCCGGCCTTGACTGCGGCGACGTAATCCGTGCGTCTTGCCGCCACGCACAGTCCGGCAACGTCGAGTAGCGAGCGACCGGCGGCCTGTCCGTCGAGGCCGACCGCCCATTCGGCAATGGTCTCGGCGACGGCGGCGCCCGCTGGCGGGGTGCTCATGGCGCGGGTTCCGATGGCGCGGCGCGGCGCCGGAAGCGCGGCGCCAGGGCCGGCCACGCCAGCCCGACCACCGTGAGCACGAAGAACACGACCACGATCGGACTGTCGAAGAAGCGCAGCCAGTCGTTGTCGAACATGATCATCGATTGCGACAGCCGCTCCTCGACCATGGCGCCAAGGATCAGGCCCATCACCAGCGGCGCCGGGCCGAATCCGTGCCGGTTCATCACGAAGCCGCCGATGCCGGCCGCCAGCATCACCCACACGTCGAACAGCGAGCCGGAGAACGAGTAGGCGCCGATCATCGAGAACACGAACACCGACGGCCATAGAAAGGTGGGCGGGATCATAGTGATGCGCGAGAACACCTTGGCCCCGGCCAGCCCGATACCCAGGAAAAGGAAGTTGGCGACCAGCATCGCCCCGAAGATGGCGTAGATAAACTCCGGCGTCTGCTGCACCAGGTACGGTCCGGGACGGAAGCCGTGCATGATCAGCGCCGCCAGGATCAACGCCGTGGTGCTGCTGCCGGGGATGCCGAGCGCCAGGGTCGGCACCATGGCGCCGCCAGTGGCGGCGTTATTGGCGGCCTCGGGTCCGGCGACGCCCTCGATGGCGCCGTGGCCGAACTCGCCTTTGTGCTTGGACCAGCGCTTGGCCTCGTTGTAGCCGATGATCGCCGCCACGGTCGAACCCTCGGCCGGCAAGATGCCGACGAAGGTGCCGATCACCGACGACCGAAGGATGGGGCCGCGGACCTTGCGGAAATCGTCGCGGCTGGGAAGCCGGATCACCACCGAGGTGATGCGCTCGTAGAGCACGTCGAGGGTGCGCGATTGGCTCAACAGCTCGGACATCGCGAACAGGCCGATCAGCACCGGCACGAAGTGGATGCCGTCGGCGAGTTCCGGGACCCCGAAAGTGAAGCGCTGCACGCCGGTGGTCAGGTGGATACCGGCGGTGCCGATCAGCACGCCGACGGCGCCGGCGATCAGGTTGCGCACCGGCGAGCGGCCGCTAACCGTCGCCAGCATGGACAGCGCGAACACTGCCAGCGCGAAGTACTCCGGCGGCCGGAAGCTCAACGCCACCTCGGCCAGCCACGGTGTCGCCAGCAGGAACACCAACAGGCTGAAGACGCCGCCGATGACGCTCGCCACCGCCGCCATGCCGAGCGCCCGGCCGGCTTCGCCTTTCTTGGCCATCGGATAACCGTCGAAGGCGGTCGCCACCGCCGGCGGCGCGCCGGGAGCATTGATCAGGATGGCGGTGATCGAGCCGCCGAAGGTGCCGGCGCAATAGAGCGCTGCCAGCATCGAGATCGCCGGCACCGGGTCCAGCGTCACCGTGAACGGCATCAGCAGGGCGACCGCCATCGGCGAGCTCAGGCCCGGCAGCGCGCCGACGACGACACCGACCAGCACGCCAGCCAGGATCAGCGCCAGGTTGAACGGCTGGGCCACGAGCATAAGGCCGTGCAGCACCGGGTCCATCGCGTGGCTTCAGTCGACGCCGAGCAGCGGCGCCAACAGGCCCGGCTCGAACGGCACCTTCAACAGGCCTGAAAATACCAGCGCCACCGCGCCCGGGAACAGCAGCGCGAAAGGAATCACCCGCGTCATCCGCCGTTCGCCCCACAGTGCCGGCAACAGCAGGCAGGCGAGCACCATCGATGCCAGGGTGCCGATCCAGGCCATCGACGCCGCCACCGCCGCCAGCAGCGTCGCCGTCATCCAGGTCATCACGGGAATCGGTGCCGATCTTCGCCTCGCGCCGCGGCGTTTCAAAATCAATGGCTCGAACGGCAGGACCAAGGCCAGCACGACGATGGTAACGAGCACCAGCCGGGGGAAGAACTCGGGGGGAATGTTCTGCGCCAGCAGCGTCGACACCGCTTCGAAGGTTGTGGTTTCCAGCCACAGCGCCAGGGCGACAGTGAGGATGACCAGCGTCACCCCGATATCCGTTCGCGTCGCGGGCTCGGGTTCGCCATTGCGGCCGCCGTTTCCGGGGATGCTGGTCATGGCGTTGCGGCCGCGTCCGTCATTTGAGCAGGCCCAGCGACTTCAGGGTCTCCCGAGCGGCCGCGTACTCTTCCTTGATCTGGCGGTCCCAGACGTCGTGGCCGGCGACGTTGGTCCCGGCATCGAGACCGACGCCCTTCAGGTAATTAGCGAACGCCGGCTCGCGCATGGCGGCGACAAAGGCTTTCGACAACGCCTCAACGCGCTCAGGGGGCGCGCCCTTCAGCACCCAATAGCCGCGGGTAGTCGAAGTCTTGACCTGGTAGCCGAGCTCGAAGGTCGCTGGCACGTCAGCGAACTCCGGCAGCCGCTTCTCCGCCATCACCGCCAGCGCCCGCATGGTGCCGTCCTTGATCTGCTGGCCGCCCTCGCTGACGTTGGGGAGCGTCGCGTCGATGGCACCCGACATCAGCGCCTGCACCATCTGCGCGCCGGAGCCGAACGGCACCACCTTGAATTTGATGCCGGCGGCGGTCGCGAGCTGGGCGAGACCGATGTGCTCGGTGCCACCGACGTTGGCGATGCCCCAGTTGAGCGCGTTCGTCCTCGAGGCTTCGATCAGCGCCGCCAGCGTCTTATGGGGGCTGGTCTTGGCGACGGCAACGAAGGTGGGGTCGTCCATCGCGCGGGCGACGCCGACCACGTCGTCGATCGTCAGAGGCGAGCCGCCGCGGGCGATGGTGTAAAGGTGCGTCTGCGTCATCGCCAACACAGTGTGGCCGTCGCGCGGCTTGCTCATCGCGTACTGATGCGCCTTGGAACCGCCGCCGCCGCGCTTGGCGACGACGGTGAAATCGGCGCCGAGGATGCGCTTGGCGCCGACGATCATCATCCGCGCCGTGGTGTCGGTACCGCCGCCGTACTTGGAATGGATCACCACCTCGATCGGCTTGGCCGGGAATTTCTCGGCCGCCGCGGCGGCGACGGCCGCTAGCGCCAAAAGGGCGGCCGATGCCGCCCGGACAATGCGCCGACAGGGCCGCCGCGCACGATTGATCATCTGGAACCCCTCCCGAGAACGGGACCGTTGGGTCGCCGCCCCTTGGCGAAAAGGTGCGGCCGTCCCGCGTCGGCTGTCAACCGCTAACACCGGCGCCCCCGGGCTCGCGAATCGACCGCCGCAAAACCGCCGCCGGGCCTCAGCGGAAGCCTGGCGGCGCCTCGGTCATCCAAGAAAAACAACTGATTTTTCAATAAGTTATGTTATGTGACCGCCGTCACTTCCGATTGCTTGGGGATAGGCTAATCTCGCCTCCAACGTTCGCGGGCTGACTGCCCCGAAGACACACCCAGGCGGGCAGTCCGGTTTCCCTCGAAAAGGCAAACCATCGGAAACGATGGGACGCAATACCACCGGCCTAAGGCCACTGGCTATGGCAGCGGGGTTGCCGAAAGGAGAAACGAAAATGTTCTACATCTTCAAGTCGATCATTGACGGGCTCTGGGGCTTCTGGAGTGGGATTTTCACGCCCCTGCCCTACGGTAACCCCTACATCGCGACCGTCGTGCTGTTCGTAGCGGTTGCCGTCGTCTGCAAACTGCTCAGTGGAAGAGGGACCACCTAATGACAAAAGCAATGTGTGCACCGGAACGGCGGCAAAACGAGCGGTTTCCGTTGACTCTCAAGGCCGAGGTCAGTTTCGGGGAAGGCGAACTCGACGCGAAAATCTACGACCTGTCGTCTTCGGGGGCGAAGCTGCGGCTTAAGAAGAACCTGCTGAAGAGCATCGTGCTCAGCATACCGCCGTTCGGGGTTTTCGAAGGCGAAGTCGCTTGGACCGATGAAGAATTCATCGGCATCAAGTTCAACGAGGATCACAAGGCGATCATCAACCTGATCCTCGAGCACGTGGCCGGGACCGCTCCCTGATCCCTGCTCCCGGCCCGGGCTCTCGTGCCGGAATCCACGGGGCCGGCACGATAAGGCGGCGGCGGTACCTCCCAACCGCCGCCGCCGAGCCCGCGTCGGCCGCCTAATCACAAAACCGGAAGATACCGGCGCTCGGACGCATCCGGCCGGCCTCGCATGGCAGGAGGGGAAACCCTATAATCGCGGTTGCATCGCCCGCACGCGGGCCGCATCCAGCGGATGGTCATGAGTCATCGCGATAATTTGCAACCGCTCGACGAGCAAGGGAATGACGGCAGCACGCCCTCTTGGGACGGCTTCGAGGCGCCGCTCCGCTACGACTGGCACGATATCGTCTTCTTCCTGGAGTTGGTCCGCCACGGCCAGCTCGTCGGTGCGGCCAAGCGCCTGAAGGTCAACCACACGACCGTGAGTCGCCGCATGCGCGAGCTCGAGCGCGCCCTGAAGACCAAACTGTTCAGCCGTACCAAATCCGGTTTCGTGCTGACGGAAGCGGGATTGAAGATCCTCGAACATGCCGAAGCCATGGAGTACCAGGCGAACTCCATCGCCCAGGCGGTCGGCATCGAGGGCGAGGAAGCCGGCGGCGCCGTGCGCATCGCCACCATGGAGGGAATCGGCAGCTTCTATCTGGGACCGCGCATCAAGCGGTTCCACGATCTTCACCCGGCCGTCCTGATCGAATTGGTGACGTCGTCCGGACTGATCAACCTATCGCGGCGCGAGGCCGACATTTTCATCAGCTTCCCGCGCCCGGCGGAGCGCCGGCTGTCGGTTCGCAAGATCGGCGAATTCCAGGTCGGGCTGTTCGCGTCGTCGGCCTATCTGAGGCGTCGCGGCGTGCCGGAGCGGAAGGCGGAACTGGAGGGGCACGATTTCGTCGACTACATCGACGATATGATCCAAATCCAGGCCGTCCGCTGGCTGACCGACGTGGTGGTGCCGCGCAACGTGGTATTCCGATCGACCAGCCTGATCGCCCAGTACACCAGCGCCTCCATGGGGCTGGGGGTCGCCATGCTGCCGACTTTCGTCGCCGCCCATAATCCGGATCTGAAGCGGGTGCTGCCGAAGCTGTCTGCGACCCGCGACATCTGGCTGTCGGTGCATGAGGACCTGCTGCACACCTCGAAGATCAACGCCGTCATCCGCTTCATCACCGACCAGGTGCGCCGCGACCAGGATTTCCTGCTCGGCCAATAAGGTCGAGCGGCCCAAACTTGTGTGCATTTTTGCACATTATGTTTCCGATTTTTGTCTTTCATTCTGCAAGAAACTTCATCATCGTCTTGCTATCAGCGGCGCAATAAACTGAAAAACGGCGGCTGCCCGGTTGACCGCCACGCCGTTGCCGGACCGTGGACCGGCGCCCGCCGGTTTCGAACGGCGACCGCAAGGGAGGGGCTTCGGTGTCCGATCTCGTCATCATCCTGGCCATGAACGGCTTGGTGTGGGGGCTGATCATCGCGCTCATCGCGCTCGGGCTCTCCATCATCTTCGGGCTTCTCGACATCATCAACGTGGCGCATGGCGATTTCTTCATGGTCGGCACGGTGTTCGCCTGGACCGTGATTTTGATCACCGGCAACTTCTGGCTCGCTTTCCTGATCGTGCCGTTGATCGGCATGCTGCTCGGCTCGCTGGTCGAGCGCGCGGTGATCCGACCGGTGGAGAACTCGGCGGCGCTCAGCATCGTTGCCACCTTCGGGCTCAGCCTGATCCTGCAGGAAGCCGTGCGCGCCACCTTCGGCGCCACCCCGAAGCGGATCCTGGATCCGATCGGCGTCACGGTACCGATCCTCGGCCTCGACTACCAAGTGTACCGCCTATTCGCCGCCGCGATCGCCATCGCCGCCATCGTCGCCTTCTTCCTGTTCCTGCACCGCACCAAGTTCGGTACCTGGATGCGCGCTACCCGCCAGGACCGCGACACCGCCATCGCCATGGGCGTGCCGTCGAACCGCATCTTCGTCGTCACCTTCGGTCTCGGCACCGCGTTGGCCATGCTGGGCGGCGTGGTGGCGGCGCCGATCACCACCGTCGAATTCCGTTTAGGGCTGGACGTGCTGCCGCTGTGCTTCATGGCGGTAATCATCGGCGGACTGGGCAATCTTCCCGGAACGGCGACGGCGGCGGTGTTGCTGGCGTTCGTCGAGGGCATCATCACTAGTTTCGCCGAGCCGACGACGGCGCGCATCTTCTCGCTGATCTTCATGAGCGGTGTGCTGCTGCTGCGCCCGCAGGGCATTTTCGCGAGGTCGACCCGGTGACGGCGGCGGGCGTCGCGCCCGCCGGGCCGACGCCCGGCGCATTCTTCGCCGCTGGCGCCGCCGGCTGGGGCTTCGGCGGGCTTGCCGCCGCGCTCGCCCTGTTGCCGCTGGTGGTGCCCGACTATCAGCAGGTGTTCGTCGCCGAGATCTTGGTGTGGGGCCTGTTCGCGATGTCGTTCGCAATCGTGTTCGGATTCGGCGGCATGCTGTCGTTCTCGCAAGCGGTGTTTTTCGGCATGGGCTGCTACGGCTTCAACCTCGGCACTCTGTATTTCGGTTTCAACACCTGGGGCGCGGTGGTTTCCGCCGTGCTCGCCGCGGCTCTGCTCGCGCTACCGGTCGGCTACATCGCCACCCGGGTACGCCACCACCATTTCCTGATTGTCACCGTCATCATTTCGGTGTTGGTGACGACGGTGCTCGAATCCGGGCACTGGCGCTGGATCGCCGGGCCCTATGTCACGGTGTCGCTGACTTTCGTGCCGGAAGTGCCGCTCGGGTTCACCCGCTTCAGCTTCATCGATGAATGGGTCGCTTATTATTTCACCGTGGTCATGGTGGCGGCGGCGTTCTTCCTCGCCTGGCGGATCGTTCATTCGCCGTTCGGCCGCGCCATGCTGGCGATCAAGGACAACGAGATGCGGGCGCAGATGATCGGACTCAACGTCAACAAGCTGCGCTGGATGCTGTTCGTCCTCGCCGCCGGCATCGCCGGGCACGCTGGCGCGCTGTACGCGCTGCTGGCCCGCTACACGAACTTGGAGTTTTTCCACTGGATCTATTCCGGCAAGGCCATCGTCATGGCGATGATCGGCGGCGTCGGCTCGCTGGTCGGGCCGTTCGTCGGCACCGCCTTTTACATGCTGTCGACCGAGTATCTGTCGCGCTACTTCCAGCAGTTCATCATCGTGTTCGGGTTCATCCTGCTGCTGGTCGTTCGCTACGCGCCGGACGGCATCTGGGGCATGGTGTTGCGCGGGGCCAGAGGATTGGGGCGTCATGGGCAGGCTTCGAAACCTTGAACCGATGCAGATCCTGGGTCTGCTGGGCGCGCTGTTCTTCCTGACGGCACCTTACGCGCTGCCGCTGGTGGTTCCCGGCTTCTGGGTCAACATCACGGCCGAGATCATGATTTGGGCCCTGTTTGCGGCCAGCGTCAATTTGCTGTTCGGGTACACCGGGCTGCTGTCGTTTGGCCAGGCGCTATATTTCGGCATGGGTGCCTATGGGGTCGCACTGTCGATCGAGTTTTTCCACTTCTCGTTCTGGCCGGCGGCGCTGACCGGCATCGCGGTGGCGACGCTGAGCGCCTTCGTCACCGGCATCTTCGCGGCGCGCCTGACGTGGCATTACTTCGCCATCATCACCGTCGTGTTCTCGTTGATCTTCTTCTTCTTCGCCGTCGGCTGGAAGGACGTCACCGGCGGCGACGACGGGATGCCGTTCACCATGCCGCCGGTGCTGAAGGTCGGCGGCCTCGAGTTGAGCCTGCTCGACCTCACGTTCCAGTATTATTTCATCCTGGCGGTCGTCGGCGCCTGCTTTGGGATGATGCATCTGCTCCTGAAAAGCCCGCTCGGCTACGCCTTCATCGCGGTGCGCGAGAACACGGCCAGGGCCGGTCTCGTCGGCTACAACGCCTACATGGTGCGGTTGTTGTCGTTCGTCTTCTCTGGCTTCTTCGCCGGCGTCTCGGGGGTGCTGTTCGCGCTGTTCTCGCGCTACGCGTCGGCGCATTTCCTGTTCTGGACGGTATCGGGCGAGGGCGTGGTGTGGGCTGTCGTCGGCGGCGCCGGCACGCTGTTCGGCCCGGTCCTCGGCACCGCGTTCCTGATCGTCATCCGCGAAGAGCTGAGCGCCTATTGGGAGCACTACCTGCTGGTCGTCGGCGTCATCGTCATCCTGTTCGTGACCTATGCACCCCAGGGCATCATGGGCTTGCTGAGAAAGGCCATCGCCCGCTACGCGCGGCCGGCGGCCGGCGATGGAAGGGGGGCCAGGCCATGACCGGGCCGGTACTCGAAACCCAGAGCCTGACCAAGAGCTTCGGCGGCTTGGTCGCCGTCGACCATGTCGACTTCACGCTGCCGGGCGGCGGGCTGCACGCCATCATCGGCCCCAACGGCGCCGGCAAGACGACGTTCTTCAACCTGATCTCGGGGTTCCTGCCGGTGACCGCCGGGCGGGTGGTGTTCCATGGCCGAGACATCACCGGCAAAAGGCCGCATGAGATCAGCCGCCTCGGCATCGCCCGCACGCTGCAGATCAAGAGCGTATTCAACGGGCTTACAGTCATCGACAACGTGTGGATCGCGGCCAAGGGCCAGTCCCGCTTCCTGCACCCGTTCCGTCCCGCCTCCAGCTATACCGACGTCGCCCGCGAGGCCGAAGCATTGCTCGACGACATCGGACTCGCCGGCCATCGTGACGAGATCGCCGGCAACCTGTCGTACGGCGACATCGCGCTCCTCGAGATCGCCATCGCGTTGGCGACCAAGCCCAAGCTGCTGCTGCTCGACGAGCCGGTGTCGGGCATGAGCCCAAACGAGACCCAGCGTACGGTCGAAATCATCAAGAACGTCTCCAAGCGGCTCGACGTCATCCTCATCGAGCACGACATGGAGGTGGTGTTCGGCGTCGCCGACGTGATCACGGTGATGACCCAGGGAACGATCCTGTGCCAGGGATCGCCGGATGCCGTGGCCAAAGATACGCGGGTCCAGGAGGCGTATCTGGGCACGCCCGAAGACGAGGAGGCGGCTGGTGCTTAAGCTCGAGGGGCTGCATACTCATTACGGCAAAAGCCACGTGCTGCAGGGCGTCGACCTCGAGGTGAGGGACGGCGAGGCGGTGGCGCTGTTGGGGCGCAACGGCGTCGGCAAGACGACGACGCTGCGCAGCATCATGGGCCTGACCAAGCCCTCGGGCGGCGCCGTGACCTTCGCCGGCACCCGGCTCGACCGCATCCAGCCGCATCTGATCGCCGGTCTCGGTCTCGGCTACGTGCCGCAGGGGCGGCGCATCTTCCCCAACCTCAGCGTGCTGGAGAATCTATGCATCGGGCTCGCCCGGCCGCCGGGCAAGGCCGCCCTCGACGACATCTATTCCCAGTTCCCGATCCTCAAAGAGCGCGCCGGCCAGGCCGGCGGCACGCTGTCGGGCGGCGAGCAGCAGATGTTGGCGATTGCGCGCTGCCTGATCATGAAGCCGAAGATGCTGCTGTTGGACGAACCCACCGAAGGCATCATGCCGAAGATGGTGACGACGCTAAAACACAAGATCCGCGCCGTCAACGAGGCCGGCATATCCATCCTGCTGGTCGAGCAAAATTTCGTGATGGCCCTGGCCCTCTGCCCGCGTATCTACATCATGGAGAAAGGTGTAATATGCTACCAGGGCACGGCCCAAGAACTCCACGACAACCCCGACATCGCGCACCGCTTTCTGGGCGTTGCTGTCGACAACCGTTGAAGGTTTGATTTTTCATTTTCCAGGGAGAAGAACCATGAAGAAGACGTCACGGCGAAGTTTCATGAAAATGGTGCTGGCGGGAGGCGTCCTGGGTCAGGGGCTGAACTTGACGCTGGCGCGCGACTTATTCGCCAAGCCGACGGGCGCGCCGATCGTCATCGGCCACCAGTGCGACCTCACGGGCGGCATCTCGTCCTGGGGCTACTGGCTGGACAAGGCGGCCAAGGCGGCATGCGACCACCTGAACGCAAACAACGGCATCGCCGGCCGGCCGGTCGAATACGTGGTCGAGGACACCGAGACCAACCCGCCCACCGGCGCCCGCAAGTTCCGCTCGCTGGTGCAGCGCTCGAAGGCGGATTTCGTCATCGGCTCCGTTCACTCCGGCGTCAATCTCGCCACGGTGCCGATCGCCAAGGAGCTGAAGACCATCTATATCCCGCAGGGCATGGCCAACGAGATGACCGGCGCCAAGGGCAACCGCTATACCTTCCGCGTCGGCAGCGACACCTATTCGCAGGCCGCCGCTGGCGCCGCCTGGGCGCTCAAGAACCTGGGCAAGAAGTGGAGCTTCATCTTCGCCGATTACGGCTGGGGCTGGAGCCACTTCAAGGAGCACGAGGCGGTGCTGAAGGGCCTCGGCGGGGCGAAGATCAACGCGCCGATCGCCGTGCCGCTGGATGCCAAGGACCTGCTGCCGTATCTGGCCAAGGTGGAGAAGGACACCGAACAGCTCTACTCGATCTTCTTCGGCTCGCAATCGGTGGCCTACT
Organism: Rhodospirillales bacterium; assembly: GCA_016187325.1. Classification (GTDB taxonomy): domain Bacteria; phylum Pseudomonadota; class Alphaproteobacteria; order Rhodospirillales; family Casp-alpha2; genus JACPJY01. Next base: position 15,538 of record JACPJY010000157.1, read on the forward strand.
ACACCCAGTCGAAGTCGCTCGGCATGGACAAGCGAATGAACCGCTATTCGGTTCTCTGCACCCATGAATCCATCTCGCCGAAGGAGATGGCAGGCGCCTCGGAAGGCATCTTCCTCCTCGAGTACCACCCGCGCATGCTCAAGTACAAGGATACGCCACACAACAAGAAGGTCCGCGAGCTGATGAAGGTGGACCCGGTGGACGGCCGCGAGGACGGATCCAACCGCATTCTCGCCAGCAGCCACTACTGGGCGACCTGGGAGAGCGTCTTCTTCATCCAGAAGGCGATCGAGAAGTCGGGCTGGAAGGCCAAGAAGGACACGCCCGAGTTCATCAAGGCGCTCGAGGGCATGCAGGTGAAGGAATCCTTCGAGCACCCGCAGGGCAACAAAGTCATGCGGGCCAAAGACCACAAGGCGGTGATCGACTTCTACATGAGTCGGATCGAGAACGGCGAAATCCACGTCAAGCACAACATTCCGGCGGCCGACGTGGAAAGCCGCTTCCCGCCGCAGTTCGACTTCACCAAGGAGTCGTTCTAACCGAGCACCCCTCCCGGGGCGGCGCATCCGGCGTTACGCCGCCCTGGGGGCTTTCCCGATTCGATCGCCGGAGCGAGGGGTATTTCGATGGCGACTTATCCCGCCTACAAGGTAGCGGCTGCCCACGTGGCGCCGGTGTTCCTCGACGCCCCCGCCACGGTGGAGAAGGCGTGCGCGCTGATCGCCGAAGCCGCCAGGAACGGCGCCCGGCTGATCGCCTTTCCGGAAACCTACGTGCCGGCGTTCCCGGTGTGGTCGGCGCTGCGCGCGCCGATCTACAACCATGATCTGTTCAAGCGGTTGGCGGCGGGCGCGGTCCGGGTGCCGGGGCCGGAGGTGGCGAAAATATCGGCCGCCGCCAAGAAGGCCGGCATCTTCGTTTCCATCGGCGTCAACGAGGGCACGACGGCGAGCGTCGGCTGCATCTGGAATTCGAACATCCTAATCGGTGACGACGGCGCCATCCTCAACCACCACCGCAAGATCGTGCCGACCTACTTCGAGAAGCTCACCTGGGCCAATGGCGACGGCGCCGGCTTGCGCGTCGTCGAAACGGCGCTCGGGCGCATCGGCGCGCTGATCTGCGGCGAGAACACCAACCCGCTCGCCCGCTTCACCCTGATGGCAGAAGGCGAGCAGCTGCACATCTCCAGCTACCCGCCGGTGTGGCCGACCCGCGACCCGAAGGGCGGCGGCAACTACGACCTCGCCGCCGCCATCCGCGTGCGCGCAGGCGCCCATTCATTCGAGGCAAAGTGCTTCACCATCGTCGCCTCCGGCTTCATGGACAAAGCGATGCGCGACCAACTCGCGGGGCTCGACAAGGAGGCCGGAAGGATTCTTGATAACAGTCCGCATGGCGTTTCTATGGTGCTGGCACCCGACGCCTCGATCGTCGGCGACACCTTGAGCGGCGGGGAGGGCATCCTCTATGCACCGATCGACCTGGAGGCCTGCGTCGAGCCGAAGCAGTTCCACGACGTCGTCGGCTATTACAACCGCTTCGACATCTTCAAGCTCACCGTCGACCGTTCGCGCAACCGGCCGGTGACATTCGCCGCCGAAGACGTGATCGGTGAAGCCGCCGCCACGCCGTCGGCGGGTGAGGGCCGCGGCCGCCGCGGCCCGGCGAAGCTGGAGATCGCCGGCTGATGCGCGCCGCCGTGCAAAAGGTCGCAACCGCCGCCGCGCCGGGCGCGGCGTTGCCCGCCCGCGCGTTGTGGGTCGGCGGCATGGTGGCGCTGGTGCTGGCCCTGCCGCCGCTGATCTACGCGGTGCTGGCCTGGCGACAGGCCGGCTTCCTCAACGTCAGTGGGTTCATCCCCTACGAGGAACTGATGGGCGCCATCGAATCCGGTGATCCCGAGCTGGTGCTGGCGGCGGCGCTGGTGTCGGTGAACATGACCAGCGGCGACATCCTTGCCAACATGTACCAGCTGACAGTCGAGCAGCTGTTGTTGTCGGCGGCGCTGGGGGCGGCGATCGGCCTCACCCTCGACGCCCAGGTCCGGCTCAGCAAGGCGTGCGCGCCGGGCGCCGTGGGTGGCTCGGCGGCGGCGGCCGGCTCCGGCCTCGCCGCCACGGTGGCGGCGTCGTCGACCGGCATCCTCGGCTGCTGCGGCTCGGGGCTGGCCGGCGGCGTGCTGGCGCTCGCCGGCATCACCGGCGCCACCGCCGCCCATATCGCCGAGTATTCGTATTTCGTGCAGTTGGCGCTGATTGGGGCGTTCGCGTTCGCCTATTTACGCTTCGCTCGTCGTCTGAAGGCACTCGCCGCCTGACGACCCGTCGAAACAACCAAAAACCTCACCGTCCGAGCTGGGTGTATACGGCGTCGGCGAGTTTCAAAAGCTCTTCGCGCGTCATCTTGCCGGCGAGCGCGTAGCCGAGCGGCCCGTCGATCCAGTAGAAGATGGCGACGCCTTTCTCCTCGGCGTAGCGGAACGCGGTCTTTCCGCGCTGTGCCGGATCGGTGACCACGTAGAGCGTCAGACGACGGCCGCCCTTGTCCTCGTACATGAACTGGGCCGCCGGCCCGTCGGTCGCCGACAGCAGCCGGCCGCCGACCAGCAAATACCCGGCATCGACCAGGCGCGGCGCCCTGAGCGGCGCGCCCAGCACATTCGACAGCCAAGTCACCAGGTGCGCTTCCTCGTCGCCGCGGACCTCGACCGGATGGCGCTTCTGCGGCGTGAATACGGCGTGCGCGACCGCGGCCTGGTGGACCACCGCGGTGCCGGGCGCGGCCGCCGGCGTGAACATCCCGCCGGCCTGCCAGCCGAGGACGCCGCCGGCGACCAGCAGTACTGCCGCCGCGGCGGCCCAACGCGCATGCAGCGTCCGGCGGCTGGCTGTCGGCAGCCCGAGTTGCCGCGGCAGGGGTTCCTTGAGGATCGGGTCGAATGCGGCCTTGAGCGCTGTCTTCTGCGTCCGATAGGCGGCGACGCGGGCGGCCGCCTCGGGATTTTCGGCAAGGTGCGCCGCCACCTCGCGCTGCCGGGCCTCATCGAGCTGGCCGTCGACGAAGGCGTGCAGGTCCATTTCGCTCACGGGTTCGGAAGGTTTTGTCATCGCTTTCGTCCCTGTTGGCTGGTGCGGGTGTCGTTGCCGGGATTGTCGCCGGGATTCGCCATCAATTCCCGCAGCCGCTCGCGTCCGCGGTGGATCCGCGACATCAGTGTGCCGACGGGGATGTCGAGGACGGCGGCCGCATCCCCATAGCTCATCTCCTCGACCGAGATCAGCAGGATTGCGGCGCGTTGCGGTTCCGGCAGGCGGCCGAACGCCTGCCACAGGTCGCGGACGTTCAATTCGTCCTCCTGCGTCGGCCGCACCGGCAAGTCCGCCGCCGCGGCATCGAATGACCTCGGCTGGCTATTGTGCCGGCGGGCGGCGTTGATGTGCAGGTTGTGCAGGATGGTGAACAGCCAGGCGCGGATGTTGGTGCCGGCCCGCCACAAGTGCATCCGGCTCCACGCCCGCTCCAGGCAGTCCTGCACCAGATCATCGGCCTGCTCGCGATCCCCCACCAACGCCCGCGCGTAGCGGCGCAAGTGGGGGATCTGATCGACGATCAACTGACGTACCTCCGGCATCCGCCGAGCATAGCGCAAATTCGCCCCGCCCGGGGCGGCGCTTTGCCCGGCGATGCCGGCAAAGGGCTACTTGCCGATGAGCTTCAACGCCTGGGCCAGCTTTTCGACGGATTCTTTGTGCTTGCCGGCCTTGTGCAGTGCTTCGCCTTCGGCGCGCAGCGCCTTGACCTTGTCCTTCATGTCGCCGCCCTTGCCCGCGGCGAGCGCCGCGTCGATGGACTTCATGTCCTTCGGGCATTGAGAGGCGAACGCCGGCGTCGCCATGAGGGTGAGCACGGCAGCGGCGGTAAGAATACGCTTGATCATGGGTTTCTCCTTGGTTTCAGAACGGTGGCTGGTGACTTGGGGATGAATCTCCCCCCATTTCCATAAACACCGCCAAGGCCGGATTATTCCCCAGGCTATTCCCCATCAGCGCTCGTCGATCGGCACGTATTTCCTGGGTTCCGGTCCGGTGTACTTGAGGAGCGGTCGGATCAGGATGTTGTTCTGCATCTGCTCGAGGGCCTGCACCGTCCATCCCGGTACCCGGCCGACGGCGAAGATCGGCACGAACAGGTCGCTCGGGATGCCGTGCAGGTAATAGATGACGCCGGAATAGAAATCGACGTTGACGTTGACGCCGTGCCGCGCATAGGGCGCCATCGCCGTCACCACTGCCTGCAGAATCTCGTACCACTGCGGCTCGCCCATTTCCTTCGACAGCCGCTCGACGCCGTCGCGCATGTGCCGGGCCCGCGGATCCTCGGCGCGGTAGACCCGGTGCCCGAAGCCGGTCACCGGCTGGCGGTTTTTGCGCTTCGCCGCCACGTAGTCGGCGGCCTTCGCCGCCTCGCCGATCTCCTTCGCCATCCTCATCACGTCCTCGGCGGCGCCGCCGTGCGCCGGGCCGGACAGCGCCGCGATGGCGGCGGTGACGGCGGCATGCAGGGGTGCCTCGGTGCTGATGACGACGCGGGCGGTGAACGACGATGCGTTGGAGCCGTGCTCGGCGTGCAGCACGAAATCGGTGTCCATCAGCTTCGCCGCGTCGGCCGACGGCTTCTCGCCCTTCAGCATCCACAGGAAATTGGCGGCGTGGCCCAATCGCGCGTCCGACTTGGCCGGCTTCCTGCCGTTGCGGATGTGGTGATGGGCGGTGACGATCATCGGCACTTGCGACGTCAGCCGGATGCCCTTGCGGAGCGTCGCCTCGGGCGATTTGTCCTCGGCGTCCGGATCGAAGGCGGCAAGCGCCGACACCGCGGTTCTGAGCGCGTCCATCGGGTGCGCCGCCTTCACCGTCTCGATCAGGCCATAGATGGGGTCGGGCAGGCGGCGTGCGGCCTTCAGCTCGGCATCGAAGGCGGCGAGCTCGGCGCGGGTCGGCAGCGCGCCCTTGAGCAGCAAATACGACGTCTCCTCGAACGTCGAATGCTTGGCGAGGTCGTGGATCGAGTAGCCGCGATATCTGAGCTCGCCGGCGCGGCCGTCGATGAAGGTGGTCGGCGAGCGCTCGAAATAGACGCCCTTCAGTCCGCGGTGAATCTTGTCCTCGGCCTCGTCGTCGCTCATCGCTGTCCCCGTTTGCGGATCACCGCCGTCATCGTGCCCAAGCGGGCCGACGTTTACAAGCGCCAGGGGCGGTTCTAGGGTGGCTGCCGTCGGGCCCAGGGAAGTGGACGCGGACGTAGACGCGCACATGGACGTAATCCAGACTTTCATCGCCGCGGCGAAGAGGAAACCGCGCACGGTGGCGCTGCCGGAAGGCGCCGAGCCGCGCATCCTCGCCGCCGCGCGCCGGCTGGCCGAAGAACGTATCGCCCGGCCGTTGCTGATCGGCCCCGCCGACGCGATCAAGGCGGCAGCCAAGACGGCCGGAGTCGATCTCGCCGGCATCGCCACCATCGACCCGGGCGCCAGCGGCGAGCTTGACCGTTTCGCCGCCGCCTACGCCAAGGCCCGCGGCACCGTCGAGCCGAAGATCGCCCGCCGCCTGGTCAGGAAGCCGCTCTACTTCGCCGGCATGATGGTCAGGGAAGGCGACGCCGACGCGGTCGTCGGCGGCGCCGACAACCCGACGCGGCGGGTGATCGAGGCCGGGCTGCTGACCGTCGGCCTGGCGCCCGGCATCAAGACGCCGTCGAGCCTGTTCCTGATGACGGCGCCGGACTTCTTGGGGCAGGGCCCGCGCACCTTCGTGTTCGCCGACTGCGCCGTCAACGTCGAGCCGGACGCCGAGGCGCTGGCCGACATCGCGCTGGCGTCCGCCGCTAGCGCGGAAAAGCTGCTCCGCGAGCAGCCGCGGGTGGCGATGCTGTCGTTCTCAACCCACGGCAGCGCCCGCCACAAGCGGATCGACAAGGTGATCGAGGCCCTCGCCATCGCCCGCAAGCGCGCGCCGGATTTGAAGATCGACGGCGAACTGCAGGCCGACGCCGCCCTGGTGCCGGCGGTCGCGGCGAAGAAGCTCAAAGGCGACAGCGCCGTCGCCGGGCGCGCCAACGTGCTGGTGTTCCCCGACCTCGATTCCGGCAACATCGGCTACAAGCTGGCGCAGTATTTGGGCGGCGCCCAGGCGGTGGGGCCGATCCTGCAGGGGTTCGCCAAGCCGGTGGCCGACCTGTCGCGCGGCGCCAGCCCCGACGACATCGTCGCCACCTGCGCGGTCACCCTGGCGCTGGCTTGAGTCGAATTCGATGGCGCCATTAAAATATCCGTTGTTCTTTACTCATATGATTTGATAAACTATAATTCCAGTAATTCTTCCGACTTTATTGTTACTAAGCTCTATCGTTATTGTAGCTTCATCACCGAACCACAGCTTTTGCACACCTCGTCGCATGTCAAAAACGCCGGCATACGCCTCATCATACTTTGCCGAGTCAAAGGCCTTTTTATCCGTTGCTGGATATATTTTGAAGCCGTTATCTCTCATGACGTTTAGAGCGGTGGCTTTATCCGTTCCAATTTTTATGTGGCGTTCAACAACTCTTGTAACGTCAATTATCGCGCGGTCTCTTTCTTTCCGTGCCGCTCTCAAATCGTCGACAAGAGTATTTGGCCCTCCGGTGTCAGAGCACGAAACAGCAGCCAGAAACATCGCAATAACAAAACATCGAGAAAAACTCAGATGTTTTCTAGGCAAACTGGTGCGCTTGCCAACAAATATCATCAGTTGCCGAATCAAACGGGCTGTTGCGGCCTCATGTCGCGGCGGTCGATTCCGGCGACCTTGACCGGCGCCTTCATCGCATCGCGCCGGAACGGCTCGCCGAGCTCCTGATTGAGGATCACCTCGATGAACGTCGTCACGCCCTTGGCTTGCGCGGCGCAGGCCTCCTTCAGGGCCGTCGTGAGCTCGGCCTGGGTCCTGACGACGACTCCCTTCAGCCCGCAGCCCTCGGCGACCTTGGCGAAGCTCAAATCCGGATTCAACTCGGTGCCGACGAAGTTGTTGTCGTACCAGAGGATGGTATTGCGCTTTTCCGCGCCCCACTGGTAGTTGCGGAAGATGACCATGGTGATGGCCGGCCATTCCTTGCGGCCGCACGAGGTCATTTCATTCATGCTGATGCCGAAGGCGCCGTCGCCGGCGAAGCCGACCACCGGCACGTCCGGACAGCCGATCTTGGCGCCGAGAATGGACGGGAATCCGTATCCGCAAGGCCCGAACAGGCCCGGGGCGAGGTATTTCCGGCCCTTGTCGAAGGTCGGATAGGCGTTGCCGATGGCGCAATTGTTGCCGATGTCGGTGGAAATGATCGCGTCTTTCGGCAGCCCGGCTTGAATCGCGCACCACGCCTGCCGCACCGACATCCGGTCCGGCTCCCGCTTGCGCGAATCCGCGTTCCAGGTGGTGCCGGGATCGTCGTCCTCGTGGTCGAGGCTGCTCAACGTCTGCAGCCACGCCGACTTGGTCTGGTGGATCAGCGCCTTGCGTTCCTCGCGGCCCTTGTCGCCGGCCGTCGGCGCGAGCTGCGCCAATATTTGCCGTGCCACCAATTTGGCGTCGCCGCAGATTCCGACCGATACCTTCTTCGTCAAACCGATGCGGTCGGCATTGATGTCGACCTGAATGATCTCGGCCTTCGTCGGCCAATAATCAATGCCGTAGCCCGGCAGGGTCGAAAACGGATTGAGCCGGGTGCCGAGCGCGAGGACGACGTCGGCCTTGGCGATCAACTGCATCGCCGCCTTGGAGCCGTTGTAGCCCAACGGCCCGACCGCCAGCCGATGCGAGCCCGGGAAACTGTCGTTGTGCTGGTAGCCGCAGCAAACCGGTGCATCCAGACGCTCGGCGAGGGCGACGCAGTCGGCAATGGCGCCGCCGATGACGACGCCCGCGCCGGACAGAATCACCGGGAACTTGGCCCCGGACAGGAGCTTGGCCGCCCGGGCGATGGCCTCGGCCCCGCCGGCGGGCCGTTCGATGCGAACGACCTGGGGAAGCTCGACGTCGATCACCTGCGTCCACAAGTCGCGCGGCACGTTTATCTGCGCCGGCGCCGAACCGCGGATCGCCTTCTCGATGACGCGATTGAGCACCTCGGGAACCCGGCTGGCGTCACGCACTTCCTCCTGGTAGCAGACCATGTCCCTGAACAGGGCCATCTGCTCGACCTCTTGAAATCCGCCTTGGCCGATCGTCTTGTTGGCGGCCTGCGGCGTGACCAGCAGCATCGGCGTGTGGTTCCAGTACGCCGTTTTGACCGGCGTCACGAAATTGGTAACGCCCGGCCCGTTCTGGGCGATGATCATCCCGATCTTTCCGGTCGCGCGCGTGTAGCCGTCACACGCCATCCCGGCGTTGCACTCGTGGGCGCAGTCCCAGAACGTGATGCCGGCTTTCGGGAAGAGATCCGAGACGGGCATCATCGCCGAACCGATGATCCCGAATGCATGCTCGATGCCATGCATTTGCAAGACCTTCACGAAGGCTTCCTCGGTTGTCATTTTCATGATTGTGTTCCCTGCATTTCCCGGTCCGGCCGGGGACGGTCGTCGGTTGACTACTGTTTTAAACGCCGGACCGTCACGCGGCAATGGCTTCGCCGGTTGCAACGCCGGCCGCGCCTGTCATAATCGGCCGACAATCGCCGATCAAAACGCCACCCGCCGGGAGGAATTCCATGCACTACACCGCCAACACGCTCGAAAGCCATTGGATGCCGTTCACCAATAACCGCGACTTCAAGGCCAATCCGCGGCTCCTGGTCAAGGGCGACGGCATGTACTACTGGGACCACAAGGGCGGCAAGATTCTCGATGGCTCGTCGGCGCTGTTCTGCTCGGCCGCCGGTCACTGCCGGCCGGAAATAGCCGAGGCCGTATACAAACAGTTGAAGGAGAACGACTACGCGCCGCCGTTCCAGCTCGGCCACCCGGCGTCCTTCGAACTCGCGCAGAAGGTGATCAGGCTTACTCCCGACGGCCTCGACCACGTCTTCTTCGCCAACTCCGGCTCCGAGGCCGTCGACACGGCGCTGAAGATCGCCATGGCCTATTTCCGCGCCAAGGGCGAGGGCCAGCGCACCCGGTTCGTGTCGCGCGAGCGCGCCTACCACGGCGTCAACATCGGCGGCACCAGCTTGAGCGGCATGGTCAAGAACCGCGAGGTGTTCTCCGGCATCATGCCGGGCGTAGTGCTGATGCGCCACACTTGGTTGGAGGAGAACCGCTTCACCAAGGGCCAGCCCGAGCACGGCGCCTATCTCGCCGACGACCTCGAGCGCTTTGCCCAGACTTACGGACCGGCGACCATCGCCGCCTGCTTCGTCGAACCGATCGCTGGTTCCACCGGCTGCCTGCCGCCGCCGAAGGGGTATCTCGAACGTCTGCGCGCGATCTGCGACAAACACGGCATCCTGCTGGTGTTCGACGAGGTGATCTGCGGCTTCGGGCGCACCGGCAAGCCGTTCGCGGCACAGGCGTTCGGCGTCACCCCCGACATGATCACCATGGCCAAGGCGCTGACCAACGGCGCGGTGCCGATGGCCGCCGTCGCCGTCAAGGACGACATCTACTCGACTGTCGTCAACGCCGCGCCGGAAGGCGCCATCGAGCTATTCCACGGCTACACCTACTCCGCGCACCCGGTAGCGTGCGCGGCCGGGTTGGCGGCCCTCGCCATCTACGAGAAGGAGGGTGTGTTCGAGAACGCCGCCAAACTCGCGCCCTATTTCCTGGACAAGGTGTTCTCGCTGCGTGACCTCGACATCGTCACCGACATCCGCGGCTACGGGCTGCTCGCCGGCGTCGACATCAAGCCGGGCAAGGCTCCAGGCGCCCGCGGCACGCAAATCCAAAAGGACCTGTTCTGGAAGGGCCTGCACGTCAAGTTCACCGGCGATACCGGCATCATCGCGCCGCCGCTGATCGCCAAGCGCGAGCACGTCGACGAGATCGTCAGGATCATGCGCGAAACTTTGAGCGCCATAAAATAACGGCCTGCAGCGACGAGCGGAGAGGGAATGATGACCCAGGACCTGCATCACTTCATCGACGGCAAGAAGGTGAAAGGCAACAGCGGCCATTTCGGCGACGTCTACAACCCGGCGACCGGCGAGGTGACCAAGCGCGTGCCACTGGCCTCTGCCGACGAAACCCGCGGCGCCATAGCGGCGGCGGCGGCGGCACTGCCGGCGTGGGCGGCGACGCCGCCGGCCAAGCGCGCCCAGGTGCTGTTCAAGTTCCGCGACCTGATCATCAAGAACACCGACAAGTTGGCCGAGCTGCTCTCCAGCGAGCACGGCAAGACCGTCCCCGACGCCCGCGGCTCGGTCACCCGCGGTCTCGAGGTGGTGGAGTTCGCCTGCGGCATCCCGCACCTGTTGAAGGGCGAGTTCTCGGAAGGCGTCGCCACCGGCGTCGACACCTACTCCATGCGCCAGCCGGTCGGCGTCTGCGTCGGCATCACGCCGTTCAACTTCCCGGCCATGGTGCCGATGTGGATGTTCCCGGTGGCCATTGCCTGCGGCAACACCTTCGTGCTGAAGCCGTCGGAGAAGGACCCGTCGTGCGGGCTGATGCTGGCGGAATTGATGATGGAGGCGGGACTGCCGAAAGGCTGCCTCAACGTCGTCAACGGCGACAAGGCGGCGGTGGATACGCTGCTCACCGATCCGAGGGTTCAGGCCGTCAGCTTCGTCGGCTCGACCAAGATCGGCCATTACATCTACGAGACCGGCTGCAAGCACGGCAAGCGCGTGCAGGCGCTGTGCGGCGCCAAGAACCATATGATCGTCATGCCCGACGCCGACATGAACCAGACCATCGACGCCGCCATGGGCGCGGCCTACGGCTCGGCCGGGGAACGCTGCATGGCGATCTCGGTCGCCGTCACCGTCGGCGAGGAGACCGGCGACGAGTTCGTGCGCCGCATGACGCCGCGCATCCAGTCGCTGAAAGTCGGGCCCTACACGGATGCGCAGGCCGAAATGGGCCCGATCGTCACCAAGGAAAGCCACCAACGCATCCTCGGCTACATCGCGGAAGGCGTCGCCGCCGGCGCCGAGCTGGTGGTCGACGGGCGTGGAATCAAACTGCAGGGCTACGAGAAAGGGTTCTTCCTCGGCGGCTGCCTGTTCGACCGGGTTACCACGGAGATGTCGATCTACAAAGAGGAAATCTTCGGTCCCGTGCTCAACGTGGTGAGGGCCAAGGACTATGAGCACGCCGTCAAGATGGTCAACGAGCACGAGTACGGCAACGGCACTGCCATCTTCACCCGCGACGGCGACGCCGCCCGCGACTTCGCCTCGCGCGCTCGCATCGGCATGGTCGGCGTCAACGTGCCGATCCCGGTGCCGGTGGCCTACCACAGCTTCGGCGGCTGGAAGCGCTCGCTGTTTGGCGACCACTTCATGCACGGCATGGAAGGCGTGCGCTTCTATACGCGCCTGAAGACCATCACCGCGCGCTGGCCGTCGGGCATCCGCACCGGCGCCCAGTTCCACTTCCGCAGCGGCGCCGAGCACTAGGGCTGGAATCAGAAATGCGCAGCACACCCCCCACCCGCTCGCTGCCGCTCGCGGCCTCCCCCGCAAGGGGGGAGCCCAATCACTACTACGGCACGCAGAATCGCCTCCCCCTCGACGGGGGAGGTCGGCGCGCAGCGCCGGGTGGGGGTGACTCGCGTATTCGCGAATGCGGGTACTAAGGCGGGGAATCGTCCCGTGAAAGCCGTCCTGCAGCGCGTCGCCGGGGCCAGCGTCGACCTCGACGGCGAGACCATCGCCGCCATCGGCTTAGGCCTGGTGGTGCTGGTGTGCGCCGAAAAGTCGGACGACGAAGCCGAGGCCGACTTCTTCGCCCGCAAGATCGCCCACATGCGCCTGTTCGCCGACGCTGAACGCAAGACCAACCGGTCGCTGCTCGACGTCAAGGGCGAGGCGCTCGCGATCAGCCAGTTCACGCTCGCCGCCGATTGGCGCAAGGGAAACCGGCCGAGCTTCTCGGACGCCGCCGATCCGGCGACCGCCGAGCGGCTTTACGAACACTTCTGTGAAAAACTGGCGGCCGAGGGCGTGCCGGTGAAGAAGGGCCGCTTCCGCTCGCACATGCGGGTCAACCTGGTCAACGACGGGCCGGTGACGATCTGGATGGACAGCGCCGACCGCTGATTATCTACCCAGCACCAATATCAAAATGCCGCCGACGATCAACGCGATGCCGACCAGCTCGACCATCTTCGTCCGCTCGCGGAAGAACACCGCCGAGGCGATGAAGGTGAACACCAGCTCGATCTGGCCGACCGCCCGCACCAAGGCCGCGTTCTCGAGCGTGAACGCCGAGAACCAGAAGATCGAGGCCAGCACGCCGGCGACGCCGACCGACAGCGCCGGCCGCCAGTTGCGGACCACCGCCGTCATCTGCCCCGGCTCGCGCACCAGCAAATAGCCGCCCATCATCAGCGTCTGCATCACCACCGAGACGGCGAGCGTGAAGGCGGCGCGCATCAGGAAATCGTCGTTGCCGAGCGCCAGCGCGCCGCCGCGGAACAACACCACCGACGCGCCCAGGAACGCGCCGCAGACGAGGCCGATCAGCGTCGGCTTCTCGGCAAGACCGGTGAATAGGTTCTTGACGGTGATCCTGGCGTCCACCACCGACAGCGCGAACACGCCGACCAGACTGACGGCAATGGCGACCACGGCAGTAACGCTCAAGGTGTCGCCGAGGATGAGCAACCCCAGGATCGCCACCTGCGCGGTCTCGGTCTTGGAATAGGTGGTGCCGACGGCGAAATTGCGGAACGAGAACAGCCACAAAAGCAGGAACGTGAAGATGATCTGCGACAGCCCGCCGAGGAAGCAGTAGAGCAGGAACTTCGGGTTCGGCTCCGGCACCGCGAACCCGCCGAACCTCGCCAGCGCCCAGCAATAGACGACGGCGAACGGCCAGGCGTAGAAAAACCGCACGTAGGCCGCGCCGGCCGTCGACAGCCGCGACTTCAGGTGCTTCTGCAGCGCCGAACGGAGGTTCTGGAAAAACGCGGCGGCGAAGGTGAGGGGAATCCAAAGCTCGGGCATGGGCGGGGGATTATATCGGCGACGATCCGGGTGTCACACCAATTTACACCACCGTCCCGATTTCCAATCGCGCGCGCCTTCGTTACCGACTAGGATCGCCGGCAACGGACCTCGGAGGGAAAAACCTTGGCAATGGTGCCGCCGAAGCGGGCCCGGGTCGTGATCATCGGCGGCGGGGTCATTGGTTGCTCCGTCGCCTATCATCTGACCAAGATCGGCTGGAACGACGTAGTGTTGCTGGAGCGCAAGAAGCTCACCTGCGGCACCACTTGGCACGCCGCCGGGCTGATCGGGCAGCTCCGCGACAACCGCGACATGACCAAGCTCGCCAAGTACACGGCCGACCTCTACGCCTCGCTCGAGGCGGAGACCGGACAAGCCACCGGCTACAAGCGCAACGGCTCGCTTTCCATCGCCACCAACGAAGGGCGCATGGAGGACCTGAAACGCCGCGCCGACATGGCCAAGGTGTTCGGGCTCCAGGTTGACGTCGTCGGGCCTAAGGAGTGCAAGGCGCGCTACCCGCTGATCGACGTCTCCGACGTGATCGGCGGCATCTTTTTGCCGTCCGACGGTCAGGCCAACCCGACCGACGTGACCATGGCACTGGCTAAGGGCGCCCGCGCCGGCAGCGCGCGGATCTTCGAAGACACCAAGGTCACCGCCATCCTGCACTCGGACGGCCGCGTCACCGGCGTATCGACCGAAGCCGGCGACATCGCCGCGACATTCGTGGTGCTGGCCGCCGGCATGTGGAGCCGCGACATCGCCGCCACCGTCGGCATCAGCGTGCCGCTGCACGCCTGCGAGCATTTCTACATCTTGACCGAGCCGTTCGCCGGCGTGACGCCGGACCTGCCGGTGTTCCGCGATTACGACGCGCATGCGTACTACAAGGAGGACGCCGGCAAGATGCTGCTCGGCGCCTTTGAGCCCAAGGCCAAGCCGTGGGGCATGGACGGCATTTCCGAAGATTTCTGCTTCGACCAACTGCCCGACGACTTCGAGCATTTCGAGCCGATCCTCGAGATGGCGCTGAAGCGCATGCCGGCGCTCGCCGACGCCGGCATCCAGAGCTTCTTCTGTGGCCCGGAGAGCTTCACCCCCGACAACCGCTACCACATCGGCGAGGCGCCGGGGCTGAGGGGCCTGTTCGTCGCCGCCGGCATGAACTCGATCGGCATCCAGTCGGCCGGCGGGGTGGGCTGGGCGCTGGCTCAGTGGATGCGCGACGGCCGGCCGCCGATGGACCTGTGGACGGTCGATGTGCGCCGCAACCTGCCGTTCCAGATGGACCGCCGATACCTGCGCGAGCGGGTCACCGAATCTTTGGGACGCCTCTACGCGGTGCATTGGCCGTATTACCAGTTCCGCACCTCCCGCGGCGTGCGCAAATCGCCGCTGCACGACCGCTTGGCCGCACGCGGCGCCTGCTTCGGAGAGATGCGCGGCTGGGAGCGCCCCAACTGGTACGCGCCGGCCGGCGTCAAGCCGGAGTACGAATACAGCTTCGGCCGCCAGAACTGGTTCGAGCACTCGGCGGCCGAGCACCGGGCGGCGCGCGAGGCGGTGGCGCTGTTCGACCAGACATCGTTCGCCAAGTTCACCCTCGAGGGCCGCGACACCGAATCCGTGCTCAACCGCGTCTCGGCCAACAACGTCGCGCAGGCCCCCGGCCGCGTCGTCTACACCCAGTGGCTCAACGAGGCGGGCGGCATCGAGGCCGACCTCACCGTTACCCGCACCGCCGAGGACCGCTTCCTGATCGTCACCGGCGCCGCCTCGCAGGTCCGCGATTTCCACTGGCTGAAGGACCACATCCCGGCCGGCGCCGACGCCCGGCTCGCCGACGTCACCGACCGAATGGCGGTGCTCGGCGTCATGGGGCCGCGGTCGCGCGAACTGCTGCAGCGCCTGACCGGCGAATCGCTTGCCAACGACGCCTTCCCGTTCGGTGCGTCGAAGGATATCCGCTTCGACCATGTGCAGGCCCGCGCCTCGCGCATCACCTACGTCGGCGAGCTCGGTTGGGAGCTCTACGTCGACAGCCGACAGGCGCCCGCCTTGTACGACGCCGTCGTCGCCGCGGGGACGGAGCTGGGGCTGGTTCACGCTGGCTATCACGCCATGGATTCGCTGCGCATCGAGAAAGCCTATCGCCGCTGGGGCGCCGACATCGCCGACCGCGACACGCCGCTCGAGGCGGGGCTGGGATTCGCCGTCGCCTGGGACAAGAACGGCGGCTTCATCGGCCGCGACGCGCTCATCCAGCAGCGCCAAAAGGGCGTCGTCCGACGCCTGGTGCAATTCGCGCTCGACGATCCGGGACCGCTGCTTTACGGCAACGAGCCGATCTGGCGCGACGGCCGCATCGTCGGCTCGCTGACGTCGGGCATGTACGGCCACACGCTGGGCCGCGCCATCGGCCTCGGCTACGTCGAGAACGCGGGCGGCGTCGATCGCGCCTTCGTCGAGGCGGGGACCTATGAGATCGAAGTCGCCGGCGTCCGCTTCGCGGCGCGTCCTTCCTTGCAGCCGCTTTACGACCCCCAGTCGTCGCGCGTCAGGGCCTGAGGCGGTCGCAGTGCGGCGTTCAGCCGCGCCGCGGTTTTTCCTTTGCCTGGAATCGGTTAGCGGCTAAAGTTTACGCAAGAACCCGCGCAATCGTAATCGGGCCGCAACGCAGCCTGTGCTCTTGGGGAAGCGAACGACGGGTTCCAGCGCGACACGATGAACAAACCGACCAAACAAAAAGCACCGCCCGGCGCCGCCTTGCTGCAACGTCTGCGGACGATGGAGCCGAAGAGCGCCCAGGGTCTGTCGCTGATCCTGCTGTCGCTCAGCGCCCTTCCCACCGGCAGCGCCGAGGACAAATTCTGGAACGGCATCGACGAGTTGCTGTGGGGCTACAAGCAGCGCTACGAGGGAGAGCTCTACGAGCTGTCGCAGGCCGACCGCGCGCTGCTGATCAAGTTTTCCGAATTCAGCGAGATCGGCATGCTCAGCGACCTCAAGGTCGCAATCCTGCGGCTGATCCAGCAATATCTGCCGGAGCATTTCGGCTTGGTCGACCAGACCCGACTGCTCCGCAACATCGACCTTCGCGTCAAGCTTTCAAACGCCGTCAAGTTCCTCGAGCACTACGAGAAACAACCGGGCAAGACCGGCGACAAGGGCGTCAAGCTCCGCCCGCTGCAGGAGGGTGACATCGACATGGTGGTCGACGTCAACAAGAAGGTCGGCCACGCGCAGTTCAGCAAGATTTTCGTTCAGCACCAGAAGATCGCCCAGGTCGCCCCCGGAAAGCCGCCGACGCCGGTGATGAACGAATACTTCATCGGCATGGACGCGCTGAAGAAGCACGTGTTCACCAACGTCGAGCTGCGCGCGTCCGGCAACCTGTTCAATCAACTGACGATAACCCTCGACCGGCTGTTGATCGAGGCCTTTCAGGAAGTCAATCCCGAACGCAAACGATGCTCCATCAATCTCAACGTCGAGAGCGTCTTCACCCGCACCTTCGAGACTTTTCTTGGCGACGCGGACAGCAAGGCGCTGACCGACATCCTGTTCGAATTCCGGCAGGCCAATATCCTGCAGCACTTCGATGAATTCGAGATCGCCGCCAACCTGATCCGGTCGCGCGGCGGCACCATCGCCATCGATGCCATCTTCGCCGAGACCGTCGGCCTGGTGAACCTGTCGAAACTACGCGCAGCGGTGGCCAAGGTCTTTTGGCGGCCCGGCGCCGAATCGATGCTCCCCAAGCAGCATGCCGAGATCAAGAGGATGCAAGACGCCGGCGTGATCTTCGTGATCGCGCGACTCGACGACGAGGTCGGCATCCAGGTCGGCCAGCAGCTCGGCATCACGCTGTTCCAGGGATTCCACGTCGACCAACTTCTGAAGACGGCCTAGGCGGCGGGATCGAAAAGCGGGCCGATTTCCGCCCCCGGCGACTGGTGGAGCGAGGGCGCCGGTTTTTCTGTCGCTGGCGGCCGTTCTTTTTGGCAAGATAAGGCGATGGAAAAAAAGCGAAAACGCGCCGCCGGTTGGCGGGAGTGGGTGAGCTTGCCATCCATCGGCGTCGGTTCCATCAAGGCGAAACTGGACACGGGGGCAAGAACATCCGCGCTGCACGCCTTCAACATCGAAACCTACTGGTCGAACGGCGAGCTGTGGGCGCGCTTTTTCGTTCATCCGTATCAAGAGAATGACGCC